>DASTYE010000213.1:0-16018 GCA_035765135.1 Gemmatimonadaceae bacterium
CACGAGATCGCGCACATGTGGTTCCCGATGCAGGTGGGATCGGACGAGAAGCGCTACTCGTGGCAGGACGAGGGATTCACGCGGTTCAACCAGGCGCAGGGGATGCGGGAGTTCTTCGCCGGGCTGGACCGCGAAAGCAACTCGCGCGACAACTACCTCCGCACCGCTCGGTCGGGACAGGAAGTGGAGCTCATGCGACACGGCGATCTGTATCCGGTCGGATCGCCCGCGTTTGCCGTCGCGAGCTACGACAAGATGGCGATCAACCTCCGGTCGCTTCGGGCTCTCCTCGGAGAGGACCTGTTCATGCGCGCGTATCGCGAGTACGGCCGGCGGTGGATCAACAAGCATCCGGCGCCCTACGATTTCTGGAACACGGTCGAGGACGTTGCCGGCCGCGACCTCGACTGGTTCTGGACCACGTGGTGGTTCGAGACCTGGACGCTCGACCAGGCTGTCGCCGGCGCTCGGGCCGAGGGCGATGCGCTCGTCGTCACGATCGAAGACCGTGGTCTCGCCCCAATGCCTGTCCGCCTGGCGATCACGCGCGATGGCGGCGGTGTCGAGCGCCTCGAGCTGCCGGTGGAGGCGTGGCTCGCCGGAGCTCGAACGCAGACCGCGCGAATCACCAACGGCGCGACCGTGCGCGCCGTGGAGATCGACCCGGAGATGGTTTTCCCGGATATCGACCGGTCGAACAATCGATGGGAAAAAAACTGACCGAACGAGGAACGAGGATTAAGGAAGTTGGACCGAGCATGCACTCGATGCTCGACAATTGAGCACCCCTGCGGGCTAATCGGACTTCTTGACGCCCAGGTTCCTCATTCCTCGTTCCTCGTTCCTCATTGTTCTCAGTGGCACACTTCTCCATGTTGTCTCTCAGAAAACAGAGGAGGACGTATGCGCACTCGCATGTTGCCAGCGCTCCTCGTCGGCTTGATGCTCGTGCCGTGCGCCATGTCGGCGCAGGCAGCTGACGTTAGGCTCGACGAAGTGATGTCGGCACAGGATCAGATGGCGACGGGCGTCGCCAACCTCACCCCCGTGCAGCGACAGAATCTCGAGCGGTGGATCGCCCGCTACACGGGCACCGTCGCCGCCGTTGCCCGGCGCCTCGATCGCGTCCCCGCTCGTGAGGCCGACGCGCCGGCCCGGAGCGCTGCACCGCGCGCGGCGGAGCCGTCTCGTCAGGCACCCATGCGGCAGGCCGAGCAGGAGCCGGTGACCGGCCGCCCGTGGCTGCCGCACAAGCTGCCGAACGGCGCGCAGATGCTGCGCTCCATCGACGGCTCGACGTTCGTGATGCTCGCCGACGGAACGATGTGGGAGATCTACCTGCCGCATCGGCCGCAGGCCGAGACGTGGCGGTCGGGCGACGTCATCCAGGTGCGGCAGGCGTCGATCGTCACCGGGGAGTTCGACCACCAGCTCGTGAATGGCGCGGCGCGCAGCGCGGTGTCGGCGCGGTTCGCGGGATGGGTGAAGATGGAGGACGCCGAGAAGTAAGGGCCAGGGGCCACGGGCCAGGGGCCACGGGGAGGGTCAAGGGTCACGGTGGCTCGGTGAACCCTTCACCCTCACCCTGGCCCCTGGCCCTTGGCCCTTGGCCCGTAGTTATGGGCCCCTGGCCCGTGGCCCGACTTAAAAGGGCCGGAGCGCGCGCCCCGCTCGCCGCTCCGCGCGCGCGCCGTCGCGCAACGCCGTCACTCCGTTCACGATCACGACGCGGATCCCCTCGGGATAGCGGAACGGCTCGGCGAACGTCGCGGTATCGGTCACCGTCGATGGGTCGAACACGACGACGTCGGCCGCATATCCCTGTCGCAACATCCCGCGACCCGTTAGGCGCACCCGCGACGCCGGGAACGCGCTCATCTTCCGCACGGCATCCTGTAGCGTGAGCGCTCGACGTTCACGAACGTAGCGACCCAACACTCGCGGAAAGGATCCGAGCGAGCGCGGATGCGGATGGCCGCGACGCGCGGGACCTTCCGTCGCGAATGCGCCGCCATCGCTGCACACCATCCCGAGCGGATGCGCGAGGAACCGCTCGATGTTCTCCTCGCTCATGGCGAAGCCGACCATCCCGACGTCGCCGGCGCTGCGCTCGAGGAGTCCAACCGTCGCCTCGTACGGATCGAGGCCCTGCGCCTGCGCCCACGCGCCTAACCGCTGCCCCTCCGCGGCGCGGTCGGCGGCGTTCCGCACGGAGGTGATCTGGACGTTGTTCCAGCCGCCGATGAGCTCGACCTTCGCGATTGCTTCGTTGCGGATGCGCGACGAAGTGCTGCTGTCACGCAACCGCTCGAGAAAGCGCTCCGTTCCACCGTCGCGGCTCCACGGCGGGAAGAGATTCGTCAGCCCGGTCTGGTACGCCACGTACGGGTAGCGATCGAACGCGACGTCCAACCCGTCGGCGCGCGCCTTGTCCACACGCTCGAGCGCCGCGCCGATCTTCGGCCAGTTGCGCGGACCCTGTGTTTTCAGGTGCGCTATCTGAAGGGGACATCCCGCGGTGCGCGCGACGGCGATGGACTCGTCGATCGATTCCAGAAGTCGATCGTCCTCGTTCCGCATGTGCGTGGCGTACGGAAGCCGCGCTTCGGCGAGCGGCTGACACAGGGCGGCCAGCTCCTCCTGCGAGGCGAACGCTCCGGGTACGTACTCGAGCCCCGATGATGCGCCGCACGCGCCCTGGTTGAGTGCCGCTCCCACCAGCGCGTGCATGCGCAGGATTTCTTCCCGGGTCGCCGGACGGTCGGCATCGCCGACGACCGCGCCGCGGATCGTCCCGAGCCCCACCATGGTGGCAAAGTTCACCGCCGGCGGAAGCCTGTCGATCCCGGCGAGGAAGTCGCCTATCGAATCGTAGCGTCCGCCGACGCGCATTGCGTGCTCCATGCGCTCACGGGGAGTGTCGACATGCTCAGGCGCGGGCGCGCGGGAGCTGCCGTCCTGCCCGACGACCACGGTCGTTATGCCCTGGCGGATGATGGACTCAGCCCGAGGGTCCTCGAAGATGGTCCCGTCGGCGTGCGAGTGGATGTCGATGAAGCCTGGGGCCACGACCAGTCCGCGCGCGTCGACCTCTTCGTCCCCCGTTCCGGCGAGGGAGCGGCCGATGGCCGCGATGCGACCCTTGGCGATAGCTACGTCACCCTCGATGGGCGCACCCCCGGACCCATCGACGATGGTGCCGCCGCGAACGACCAGCTCCCATCTATTGCCCGACGTCGCTCCGACCCGTCCCCCGCACCCGATCGCCGCCAACGCGGCGCTCGCCGTCGCGATGAAATCGCGACGAGGGATGCTCGGCCTCCTCGTCACGGCGCCGCGGCGACGAGCAGGGGCTCGGCGCTTCCCGTTTCCATTTCCTCGAGCGCGTCCTCACGATACGAGATCCAGCCGGTGGCTTCCTCCACCACGAGCTCGACATCCGTGCCGAGCGGAAGCGTCAGGTTGGGAACGTCGTGTCCGGCGGGGAAGTCCATCAGAACCGGTACGTTCAGGTCGGAGACGAGATCGAGAAGAAAATCCTCGAACTCGTCCTCCTCCGACCGGTCGATCGACAGATGGCCGAAGACGATCCCACGCACGTGCCGCAGCAGACCCGACGCCCGCAGGTGAACGAGCCGCTCATCGGTGACCGACATCGGGTCACGCGTTTCCTCGAGGAAGAGGATCGCGTCTCGCGTGTCCACCTCGTACGGCGTACCGATCGTCTGCTGCACCAGCGAGAGATTCCCGCCGATGAGGCGACCAACCGCGCGGCCCGAACGCGTCGCGCGCGCGATGCCGCGGCCGATTCGTGATGCCGGGCGTGGAGTGGTGAGCGCCTGTAGCAAACCGGCCATCGTCGGATCGCGGTTGCTCGGAATCAGGTCATCGACCGTCGGTCCGTGAAAGACACGGAGTCCCGCGCGGCGCATCAGCCAGAGGTGAAGGGCAGTGATGTCGGAGTATCCGACGAACGATTTCGGATTCCGGCGGAACACTTCCGGATCGAGATGGGGAAGCATGCGAACGGCACCGTATCCACCGGTGCCGCCGATGACCGCCTTGATGCGGGGGTCGAGCCACATCCCCATGAAATTCTCCGCGCGACGTTCGTCCTCACGTCGTTGGAAGCGCCGTATCTCGCCGATTTCCGGATCGAGAACGACGGTGTATCCGGCACGCTCGAGCGCTTTGACGCCGCGCATGAGCCAGCCTTCGCGTGGAGAGTATGATGGCGCGACTACGCCGATGGCGTCGCCCTTTTGAAGCGCGGGCGGACGCAGGAGCTGCGGAAGGTCTTCAGAGATTTCGGGAGTCATGACGGCGGGCGCATCGGACATTGAATGTACCCGGGCCGGACCCCCGGGGGGAGCAGGTCAAAATCCCCGAACAATTGCCCTCGAACGGGCGTTCTGCCGCTGTATTTGGGGTTAAGTGCGCTGGGCCATGGGACCGCAGAGGCCGCAGGCGGCCGCAGCCGGCTCTCGCGCACTTCGGCTCGATGGGCCGCAGATAAACGCAGAACACGCAGATTTGTGCCGGCGCATGGAAGCCATCTGCACGGCAGCCAAGAAACGCGTTGGGAACTTCATCGTGCGATGGAGGTGCCGAGCGGCGCGGGAAGATCTGCGTTCCTTTGCGTTCATCTGCGGCGAATCAAGGCCATCTTCTGCGGCTTCTGCGGTTACATGGCCTGCCGCAACTGCACTAGATTCAAAAAACATGACGCCGCACGAGACGTATTATCGAAAGGGGTTCGGCCTCAAAGCCGCCGTGCAGGGGGAGCTCGACGCGGACTACTCCGGTGGTCTCGTCGATCTCATGCGCGAGCGCCAGTTCTCGCTCACCGTCCGCGACGTCACCATCCGCCTCGCTCGCGAGTTCGGCTTCTGCTACGGCGTCGAGCGCGCCGTCGAGTACGCCTATCAGACGCGGAGCAAGTTTCCCGAGCGCCCCATCTTCCTGGTCGGTGAGATCATCCACAATCCGCACGTGAACGCCAAGCTCCGGTCGATGGGCATCACCATCCTCCGGCCGGAGAACGGCGCGTTCGACTACTCTGAGGTCTCCCCTCAGGACGTCGTCATCCTTCCAGCGTTCGGCGTCACCATTCGCGACTTCGAGACGCTGCGAGAAATCGGATGTGTGATAGTGGACACGACCTGTGGCTCGGTCCTCAACGTCTGGAAGCGCGTCGAGAGCTACGCCAGGGACGGGTTTACCGCCCTCATCCACGGCAAGTACTACCACGAGGAGACGCGCGCGACCGCATCGCAGGTGACGAAATTCCCGGGCGGGCAGTACCTCATCGTGCGTGACATGGCGGAAGCGCGGCTCGTCTGTCAGTACATCGAAGGCGCACTCGATCGAGACGCCCTGATGCAGCAGCTCGGCAAGGGCGCCGGGCCGGGCTTCGATCCCGCGGTTCACCTCACCAGGATCGGCGTCGCGAACCAGACCACGATGCTCGCCCGTGAATCGCTGGCGATCGCCGCGGAAGTCGGTCAGGCGATGGAGCGCGCCCACGGCCCAGCCCATCGCGCAGAGCATTTCCGGTCGTTCGATACGATCTGCTCCGCGACGCAGGACAGGCAGGACGCGGTGGAGGAGCTGCTGCGTGAGCCGCTCGATGCGATGCTCGTGATCGGCGGCTACAACTCGAGCAACACGATCTCGCTGGCGGCCATCTGCTCGGCGAGAGTGCCGACGTACCACGTGGAGGACGCGACGTGCATCGACCCGGAGCGCGGGACCATTCGACATTGGGACGCCACCCGCAAGGGGGAAGTCGAGACGGCGGGATGGGTCGGCTCAACCGGGGCGCTGCGGGTGGGAATCACCGCGGGGGCGAGCACGCCCAACAACAAGATCGGGGACGCGATCGCTCGAGTGCTGGCGACGCGCGGCATCGGGAAGGACGACATACTCTGAGGGCGGAACGATGAGCCGCGCGAACGTCGCGACGCCTCCGGGCATCGTCGAGCTCAGCTCCGAGAACGCCCGCGTCGCCTTCGTCCCCTCGATGGGCGGACGCATCATCGCGCTCGACCTCGGGGGCAGGCAGTGGCTGGCCGATGGCGACCGCGGCGGCATTGCCGAGTGCTTTCCGACGGTCTCGAAGTGCACGATCTCGTCGGGAATTCCATCGATCGGGGGACAGACGCTGCCCGCCGGCGGCGAGATCGGCTCGCGCCCTCCCTCGTTCACGATGGAGACGCACGACCCCGATGAGGGACTAGCGTCGCTGCGTGCGCTGGTGGAGTGGACGGGCGAGCAGGCGCCCTGGCGCTACGCGCGCGAGCTGCGTGTCGCCCCCGATGCCGTGATCATGCGGTATTCACTGACCAACGAAGGAACGGAGAAGCTTCCGTTCCTCTGGGCCGCTCGCGCGACACTTCCGCTCGATGACTCGACCGCCCTGGAGCTACCGGACAGCTCTCGCGTCCGCGTTGGCGCACAGCACGGGATCGACCTCCTTGGCGTCAGCGCCGAGCATCGCTGGCCAAAGCTGCGGAGCGCGAAGCAGATCGTGGATTTCTCGAAGCCCGACGCGGTCGCGCGAAAGTTCTCCTGTACGCTGTTCGCCGACCTCGCGTCGGGGCGGGTCTCGGTGACCGAGGGCGGTCACCGCCTCCACCTCGAGTTCGATCCCGCGATCGTCCCTCACTTCGAGGTCAGCGTCGACCGCAAGGGATGGGCGCCGTTCGGCGGGGCCTCGAACATCTCCACCGTCACGATCGGCCCGCGCATGGGCGTCCCCGACTCGCTGAGCGAGGCGTTAGGCGCGTGGAACGGAGCGCAGTGGGTGTCGCCTGGAGAGACTCGCGAGTGGGAGATTCTTTACCGCGGGGAGAGACTGCGGTAGCGCCGGAAATGAGGAACGAGGACGAAGGACCGAGGAATTCGCTTGGATGAGGGGCAACCAGTCGAATTCCTCGGTCCTCGGTCCTTGTTCCTCATTCGTCTACGATCTTACCAAAGGCCTTGATCTGTTCCTCGATCTGCCGCCTGTCTCCCGCGATGACGATCGTCATCGTGTCATCCCTCAAATACTCGCGCGCGATGCGCTGCACGTCGGCCGGCGTGACGGCGTAGATCTTCCGCACCAGCTCACGCAGGTAGTTCTCGCCAAGGCCGTGCAGCTCCGTGAACTGGAGCTGACCGATGATTCCGAGGCGTGACGAGTTCTGCAGCACGAAAACTCCCGCCATATACTTCTTGATCGATTCCAGCTCCGCGGCCGTCGGCGGATCCGCCTGGAGGCGGTCGATCTCGAAGAAGATCTCCTTCAGCGATGGACCGGTGACGTTGGTCGTCACGTCCGCGATCTCGGCCCAGTACGCGTTCTTCAGGAACGAGTTAATGGTGCTGGACGGCGAGTACGTGTAACCCTTCTGCTCGCGAATGTTGCTGGTGATGCGCGAGCTGAACGATCCGCCGAGGATCGCGTCGGTCACGCGGAGCGCGACGTAATCCGGGTGCGAGGGGTCGACCACCGGGAGCCCGAGGTAGATCGTGCTCTGCACGGCGCCCGGGCGGTCGATGATGTGAATCGCGCGTGCGGTCTTCGGGGAGGGTGGGTTGAACGTCGGTGCGGTACCCGGCTGCCAATCGCCGAAGCTCTGGCGAATGGCGGCCTCCATGGCGGCGGCGTCGAAGCGCCCCACCACGTAGAGGTGTGAGCGTCGTGCGCCGTAGTTGGCGGCATGAAATGCACGCACCTGATCGACGGTGTAGCCCTGGAGCTGAGCGTCGGTCGGGAAGAGTCGCCCGTACGGGTGCCCGGGGAAGAGCGTCGCGAGAAATTTCTCGTTGGCGAGCGACTGCTGGCGTGTCTTCGCGACCGTGACCTGACGTACGCGGTTGGCCTTGAGCCGCGCGAGCTCCGACTCGGGGAACTTCGGATTGCGAACAATGTCCGCGATGAGCCGAAGCATGCCCGGACCGTGCTCGGAGAGCACGTCGCCTCCGATGCCGGACTCGTTCATCCCGACGCCAAAGCTCACGGGAGCGCCGTAGCGCGCCGCCTCTTCGGCAATCTGCTGGGCCGTTCGCGTCATCGTTCCCTCGAGCATGAGGTCACGAGTGAGGTCGGCCAGCCACACCGTCTCAGCGGTCTCGTCGACATTGCCGGTGCGGACTACGAGGCGGATGGCGACCTTCGGGGTCAGGCCGTAGGGCGCCATGGTCACGTCGAGACCGTTAGGCATCGAGAACGAGCGGAGCGCAGGAAGGACAAAATCCTTTGGCACGCCAGGGGCGGGGGGCGTTTCCCGGGGCGCCTGCGCGAATGCCGGAGCCGCGCTCAGCGCGAGGGTCGCGAGTGCGACAAAAGGCGTGAGGCGCTTCATGGCGTTGGCTTCCTTGGCTCAATGGTGAGAATGGTGCGGTTCGTCGGTCGCAGGTATTCCTGCGCGGTGCGCATGATCAGCTCGGGTGTCACCCTCGCGAACTCCGCCTCGAGTCGGTTGATGCGCGCGGGGTCGGAATCGAAGAGCGCGAACGAGGCGAGGAGATCGGCACGGCCGAAGCCGCCGGCCGCTTCCTGATACGAGTAGAAGCTGGAGCGAACCTTGGTTCGGGCCCGTTCGAGCGTTGCGGCGTCCACGGGCTTCGTGCGCAGATCCTCGATGACCGCGTCGATGGCGACCAGGATGGAATCAGCCGGCTTGTCGGCGTCGTGAATGAGGTATCCGGTCATGAGCATCGGCCCGTCATAGTTGAACATGTTGCCGAGCGCGAAGTTGATGCCGCCGGTGACCCCGCCGGTGAAACCGCGACGCTGCACGAGCTCCTGCCATAGGCGGCTGTCCGGCCCCTGGAGGAGGATTTGCTCGATGAGACCCATCGCGTAGTGCTCGGGCGTGTTGCGCGGCGGCACATGGTAGGCGAAGCCGAGCGCCGGGCGCTGCGCGAGCTTGTCTTCCTTGCTCTGTCGCTTCTCCGCCGTCTGGCGCGGCTCGGTGATGTCGGGTTTGGGCGCGAGGTCGACACGCGGGATGTTCGCGAAATACTTCTCGATCCACGCCTTCGTACGCGCTGGATCGTAGTCCCCCACGACCACGAGCACCGCGTTGTTCGGAGCGTAATACTGCTTGAAGAAGCTCTGAACATCGGCGAGGGTCGCGGCGTCGAGATCCTCGAGGTCGCCATAGAAGTTGTGCGCGTTGTACCAGTTCGTGTTGGCGATCTGCGGCATGTCGAGCCACGGGAAGCCGCCGTATGGCTGGTTGAGCACGTTCACGCGGACTTCATTTTTCACGACGCCTTGCTGGTTCGTGAGGTTCTCCTGCGTGATGGCGAGGCCGCGCATCCGGTCGGCTTCGGCCCAGAGCATCGTCTCGAGCGTGTTCGACGGAACGACCTCGAAGTAGTTGGTGTAGTCGAAACGGGTCGAGCCGTTGAAGACACCTCCGTTCGACTGCACGAGCTTGACGAATTCCATCTTCCCGAGGTTGTTCGAGCCCTGGAACATCATGTGCTCGAACAGGTGGGCGAAGCCGGTGCGGTCGCGCGGCTCGATACGGAAGCCGATGTTGTAGTAGACGGCGATTGCCGCGATGGGCGCGGTCGTGTCGCGAGAGAGCACGACCTTGAGACCGTTCGGCAGTGTGTCGTAATCGACCGGAATCGAGAATCGCGTGGCGGCGGTCGGCGGCGCCGCCGGCGCGGGAGCGCTCGCCGGCCCGCTCGAGCCACCGCTGGCACAGGCGACGCCTACGACGGCGACCGCGAGCGTCGCGAGACGGAAGTAGTACATTGAAGCTCCGGTGAAAAGCGAGATGAGAATGCGGAGTACGGATTGCGGATTGCCGGTGAGCCGCCGAGGATTGAAGGCCGGGAAGGCGGTCGCGTATGACTCCGCAGTCCGCTTTCCGCAATCCACTTGACGGTCCCTTCACGATACGGCCATGACTCGCTTAGCCAAGACCTCTTACATCATACTTACAACGGTCGCCTCGCTCGCGGCACCGGCAGCGTCGGGCCTGGCGCAGACCGCGAAGCACCCGATCACCTTCCAGGATTTCGCCGCCGTCCGCGGCGTCTCCGATCCGCAGCTTTCGCCTGACGGGCGATCGATACTGTACGCATTGCGGACGACCGACGTCGAAGCGAATCGTCGCGTGACGTACACGATGCTCGCCCCCGTTACCGGGAGCGGCGCGGCGCGCCGCTTTCCCAACGACACGACGCGGGCCACCGAGGCACGATGGTCGCCCGACGGCTCCCGGGTCGCGTACATCGCGGGTGGCCAGCTCTGGGTAGCCGATGCCACCGGTGGCAACGCGCGACAGGTCACCAATCTCGTCGGTGGCGCGAGCGGGCTCATCTGGTCGCCGGCGGGAACGCACATCGCCTTCGCCTCGGCGGTAACGCCCGAGTGCGCCGACGACGCGTGCAACCGCGCCCGCGAAAAGGCCCGAGAAGAAAACAAGGTCAAGGCGTACGTCGCCGACAGGCTGATGTATCGCCACTGGAACGCGTGGGATACCGGAACCCGGTCGCATCTCTTCGTCGTCGGCGTCGACGGGACCGGCCTTCGTGATCTGACTCCCGGCGCGAAGTACGACGTTCCGGTGCCGCCCTTCGGCGGAAGCGAGCAATACGCCTGGTCGCCCGACGGTCGCGAGATGGCGTACACCGCCAAGGAGCCCACGCGAGACGAGGCATGGTCCACCGACGTGAACGTGTATGTCGTTCCGATCGCGGGCGGGCCACCCCGGGCGATCACCGAGGGGAAGGGCGCGGACCAGAATCCCGTCTACCTGCCTAACGGGCCCATCGTTGCGTACGCATCGCA
Organism: Gemmatimonadaceae bacterium; assembly: GCA_035765135.1. GTDB lineage: Bacteria > Gemmatimonadota > Gemmatimonadetes > Gemmatimonadales > Gemmatimonadaceae > JAICNG01. Next base: position 10,802 of record DASTYE010000213.1, read on the forward strand.
GGAGCGTGCCGGCTTCGAGTCCGATCGCTGGCGACTCATGCTCGAGAATCGCCGATCGGGTGAGACGCTCGAAGCGCCGCTCAGCTGGGACCGGAGCGTCGAGGGATACTTCTTCTCGCCCGACAAGCCCTGGCTGTTCGTCGTCACGCAGGACCACGGGCGTGACAAGCTGTTCCGCTTTCGGATGGACGGCATGGGCGCCGCGAAGCCCGAGCTGCTCATCGGGGAGGGGAACAACACCCAGTTCAACCTGGCGAAAAACGGAAATACGATCGCCTGGGTGCGCGACGCCGCGCATCGACCGCACGAGGTGTACGTCGGTTCGGTGACCGAGCGGGGCGTGACCGGCATTCGGCAGCTGACGCATCACAACGACAGTCTCGTGCAGCGCCTCCAGCTGCACCCGCTGCAGGAGATGTGGTCGCGCGGCGCGCTCGGTGACAGCGTACACAGCTTCATCCTGCGTCCTCCGCAATGGGAAGCCGGCAGGAAGTTCCCCGTCATCCTCCTCATCCACGGCGGCCCTCAGGGCGCGTGGTTCGACACGTGGCACTCGCGGTGGAACTACCAGATGCTGGCGGCGCCCGGGTATGGACTCGTGATCGTCAACCCGCGCGGGTCCACCGGCTATGGGCAGGCATTCCTCGACTCCGTGACGAAGAACTGGGGAGACGAGGTGTATGCCGACCTCATGAACGCGCTCGATGCCGCGCTCGCTCGTTATGCATGGATGGACTCCACACGGCTCGGCGCGACCGGCGGCTCGTTCGGCGGTTACATGACGAACTGGATCGCCGGCCACACCAACCGGTTCGACGCGCTGGTGAGCCACGCGGGCGTGTTCAACCTCGAGGCCATGTACGGGGCGACCGAGGAGCTCTGGTTCACCGAGTGGGAATTCGGCGGTCCGTGGTGGGATTCGACGGCGATGGCGACGCAGTACCGGCGATACTCGCCTCACCTCTTCGCGAACAAGTTCCAGACGCCGACGCTGGTGATTCACGGCGAGCTCGACTACCGCGTTCCCTACACGGAGGGATTGTCGTTCTTTACCGCCCTTCAGCGGCGCGGCGTCCCGAGCCGGCTGCTCGTGTTCCCCGATGAAGGTCACTGGATCCTCAAGCCGCAAAACCAACGGCTGTGGTGGAGTGAAGTGCAGGGCTGGTTTGGGCGCTATCTGACCGGGAATCCCGTGCCCTGAGCTCTATGAGGAACGAGGACGAAGGACCGAGGAATTTGAATGAACGAGAAGCCACTCAATCGAATTCCTTGCTCCTTCGTCCTCATTCCTCATTCGAGCGACAAGGGTGACGCTCATCACGACGCCATCTCGCGTGGCTAGCACGCTTCCTGCCCCCCTCGTGAGGCATTGAGGAGGCTGCGATGTCGGTGTGCTGGAAAGAGTTGCGACGGGGGGCGATCGTGACGTCCGCGATGCTGTTGGGGGCGATGAGCGGCTGCACGGCCGATGCGAGCCAGGATGCGCGGGCGGCGGTCGTTATCGAGCGCGTGACCGACCCGCTTCGCGTAGTCTCGGTCGAGGTCGGGACCGGCATCGGGCCGGATCAGCGTGTGGTCGACGCGACCGCCGAATTCCAGAACCCTGACACCGTCTACGCGTCGGTCGTGATGGTCGGCCGTGCCGAGGGCGCCACGCTCAAGGCGCGTTGGACGGCGGAGTCAGGCAAACTCCTCGACGAGATGGTTCGGACGATCTCACCCTCCGGGGAGACGGTCGCCGAGTTCCATCTCGCCCAGCCGATGGGGTGGACGACGGGCACCTATAGCGTGGAGATCGTTCTCGACGGTGTCACCGTCGGCCGGGAGGAGTTCCGCGTCTCCTGAGTACTTCGGCGGCCCGAGCGCCGACAGATATTGAATCCACAGCCGCGCGGCCGCATCATGCGAGGGTCCCCTCTCGCCAAGGAATCGCTCGTGCTCCCCATTCGACCCCTCGTTTTCGGGCTCGCGCTCACCGTGTGTGCGACGCTCTCGGCGCAGGCGCCGTCCGCCTCGCGAGGGCAGCGGTACAACAAGCTGTTCATTCAGAACGTGATGATCATCGACGGCGCCGGGAATCCGGCGCGTGGACCGATGGACATCCTCATCGAAGGCTCGACGATCAGCCGCGTGACGCCGACGAGGTCGCGCGACGAATTCGGCGGTATGGGGCGTCGCGACTCTATGCGACCGGCGACCGCGGATCACGTGATCGACGGAACGGGCATGTACGTGATGCCAGGCATCGTCGACATGCACGGGCACATCCACTTCTCGCGCAATCGTCAGGCGATGCCGAAGGACTACGTCTACAAGCTGTGGCTCGGCCACGGCATCACGACGATTCGCGAGCCCGGCGCCGGCGAAGGGACGGACACGACGGTGGCGCACGCCCGACTGTCGGCGGAGAACAAAATCGCCGCGCCGACGATCGTGCCATACGTGACGGTGGGTGCGGAGACGCCCGCGGCCGCTCGTGAGGCAGTGCGGCGCGCCAAGGCGAGGGGTGGCGTCGGACTGAAGGTCTTTATCAATCGCCCGGACGTCTGGCAGGCGATCGCCGAGGAAGCAAAGGCGCTCGGCATGCCGATCGCGACCGACATGAAGGTCCAGGAGCTCGACGCGATCGATGCGTCGCGACTCGGCGTGCGGACGATCGAGCACTGGTACGGCATTCCCGACGCTGCCATCCCCGGTCCGCAGAACTTCCCGGTCGATTACAGCTACGATGACGAGCTCGACCGATTCCGCTGGGCGGGCGACATCTGGCGACAGGCCGATCCCGGGCGACTCTCGGCGGTGCTCGATACGATGCTCGCCCACAACGTGACGTGGGACCCGACGTTCGCCGTGTACGAGGCGAATCGCGACCTCGCGCGGTCGCGCACGCTCCCCTGGTTCACCGAGTATGCGCTGCCGAACGTGCTCGCCTTCTTCGAGCCCGATCCGTCACGCCACGGCTCGTATCACTTCGACTGGACAACCAGCGACGAGATCATGTGGCGCGACAACTATCGCATCTGGATGCGATGGGTGCGCGAATACGCGGCTCGCGGCGGGAACGTGACGGTCGGGTCGGACGCCGGCTTCATCTATCATCTATATGGCTTCGCGACCATCCGGGAGATGGAGCTGCAGCAGGAAGCGGGCTTTCATCCGCTCGAGGTGATCCAGCACGCGACATCGAACGGGGCGAAGGCGCTCGGGCTGCCGAATACCGGAGTCATCCGTCCGGGATTCGAGGCGGACCTCGCCATCGTCGATGGGAACCCTCTGCACAATCTCAAGGTTCTCTACGGCACCGGCGTGGAGACCGTCGAGAACGGACGCACGGTGCGCCGCGGCGGCGTGCGCTGGACGATCAAGGACGGGATCGTCTTCGACGCGCCCGCGCTGCTGTCCGAGGTGCGCGAGATGGTGCGACGCGCGAAGGAGACGCAGACGGCGGCACCGTAACATTCATTGCGAGACGATCATGGCAAACAAGGTCGGCAAGATCGAGAAGGACTGGAAAAAGGAGCTCACGCCAGAGGAGTACCACGTCCTCCGCGAGAAGGGGACGGAGCGCGCATTTACCGGCGCGTACGTGCACATGAAGGAGCCGGGGAAGTATCTCTGCGCGGGTTGCGGGGCGGAGCTCTTTTCATCGGAGGCGAAGTACGATTCCGGGAGTGGATGGCCCAGCTTCTGGGCTCCAATCTCGGAGAGCAACGTGGAGACCGAGGAGGATCGCAGCTTTGGCATGCGTCGCGTCGAGGTGCACTGCGCGAACTGCGGCGGACATCTTGGCCACATCTTCGAGGATGGTCCGAATCCCACGGGACTGCGCTACTGCATCAACTCGGCGTCGCTCCGTCACGAGAAGGAGACGGGGTAAATCGCGGCCGTGTCTGTCAACCCGAGCGTAGCGTCGTGAGGCGCATCGCGCTGGCAGTCTGCCTCGCGATTACCACGGCGGCGTCGGCCCCGGTTCATAGCTCCACGGGAGACGCCCTTCCGGTGGTCGTGCCGGAGAGCGTTGGGATGTCAACGGCCACGCTGCGCGAGATCGACCGCGCCCTGCTCCAGGGGCTGCAGGCGGGCGGCTATCCGGGCGTGGTCGCCGTCGTCGGGCGAAAGCAAGGCATCGTCTGGCGTCGGGGATTCGGACGCACGACGTGGTCGATGCTGAGCGCGCCGGTGACGCCAATGGAGACGATGTACGACATCGCCTCGGTCACGAAAGTCGCGGCCACGACGATGGCGGCGATGATCCTGTGGGATGAAGGCCGTCTGCGGCTCGATGCTCCGGTGTCGCGATATCTCCCGGCCTTTCGGGGCGACGGGCGCGAGTACGTGACGGTGGAGCAGCTGCTGACGCATCGGTCCGGCCTGCCCGCCGCGCCCGCGTTAGGCGGTGCCGCCACTCCGAGCGGGGCGCGGCGGGCGCTGCTGACCACACCGGTGAGGGGCGTGCCCGGCATGCGTGGAACGTATTCGGACGCCGGTCCCGCCATTCTCGCCCTGGTGATCGAGTCGATCACCGGTGAGCCGCTCGACCACTTCGTGGCGCGAAGGGTGTACCGGCCGCTTGGCATGCGGCGTACGGCGTTCCGTCCGCCGGCATCGCTCACGAAGTTCATTGCTCCCACGTCGCCGGCCCTGGCTGCTGGCGTCGTGCACGACGGTAACGCGCGGCGGCTCGGCGGAGTGGCGGGGCATGCCGGACTCTTTTCGACCGGCGACGATCTCGCGCGGCTCGCGCTCGCGTTACTGAATGGTGGCGCGTCGGGACGCGTCCGCATCGTCAGCGACAGCGCCGTGGATCGCTTCACGACGCGCAGCGCCGGTTGGCGCGCACTCGGCTGGGACACGTGCGCCGGGGGCGCGAGCTGCGGGCAACGCATGGGCGAGCGGGCTTTCGGTCATACTGGCTTCACCGGCACATCGCTGTGGATCGATCCGGAGCGCGAGCTGTTCGTCATTGTGCTGACGAACCACGTGCTCCCGCGAGCGACGCCGGTGCCCATCGCGATCCTCGCCGATGTGAGAGCCGACATTGCCGACATCGCCGCTGCCGCGGTCGATCTGCCCGGCGACACGATCATCGCACTGAGGTCTGACCGGCGAATTGGCTGGAGTGGTTATTAAAGGGGCTGGCCAGGCTCGGAGGGCTGGCATCAAGAACGGAGGGGCTCTGCGGATGAGGCGGATTGGGCGGATGCCTCGGATCGCGCC
>DASTYE010000214.1:0-9784 GCA_035765135.1 Gemmatimonadaceae bacterium
CCCGAGTCGTTCAACGTACTCGTGAAGGAGCTGCAGGCGCTGGGGATCAAGGTGACGTTAGGCTCTACCGACGGTGATGGCGGTGCCTTCGGCGACGGTAACGGTCGGGGGGAGGAGTAAATGATTGACTTCCGTAGCGCGCGCGAGCCGCGCAGCTCGAACTTCGATTTCATTCAGATCCGCATCGCGTCACCCGAGGAGATCCGTGGTCCAAAGGATCCCAAGGAGCGCGAGCGGATCGAGATGGGCGGTGGACGCAACTGGTGGTCGTGGGGGGAGGTCACCAAGCCCGAGACGATCAACTACCGCTCGTTCAAGCCGGAGAAGGATGGTCTCTTCTGCGAGCGCATCTTCGGGCCGGTAAAGGACTGGGAGTGTCACTGCGGGAAGTACAAGCGCATCCGCTACCGCGGCGTCATTTGCGATCGCTGCGGCGTCGAGGTGACGCTGTCCAAGGTGCGTCGCGAGCGGATGGGACACATCGAGCTCGCGGTGCCGGTCGCGCACATCTGGTTTTTCAAGACCCTGCCCAGCCCGATGGGCAACCTCCTCGATCTCACGCTCCGTGATCTCGAGAAGGTCATCTATTACTCGAACTACGTCGTCATCGAGCCGGGCGAGCAGGAAGTGCGTCAGCTGCAGCTGCTCGACGAGGACGAGTATCTCGATCTGCGCGCGAAGGCGCGTGAGGCGAACGATGACGCCTTCAAGGCGGACATCGGCGCCCCGGCCGTGCGCGAGCTGCTTCGCCGCCTCGACGTGGACAAGGTCTCCGACCAGCTCCGCGAAGAGGTGCAGACGGAGACGTCACAGCACCGCAAGAAGCAGATGCTCAAGCGGCTCAAGATCGTCGACGCGTTCCGCAACTCGGGCGAGTCGGGCGATACGCGCAACAAGCCGGAGTGGATGATCCTGGACGTAATTCCGGTGATTCCACCCGACCTGCGTCCGCTCGTGCCGCTCGATGGCGGCCGCTTCGCGACCTCCGATCTGAACGATCTCTACCGCCGCGTCATCAACCGCAACAACCGCCTGCAGAAGCTGATCATGCATCGCGCGCCGGAGGTCATTCTCCGGAACGAGAAGCGCATGCTGCAGGAAGCGGTCGACGCGCTGTTCGACAACGGACGTCGCTCGAAGGCGATTCGTGGTCGCGGCAAGCGGCCGCTCAAGTCGCTCAGCGACATGCTCAAGGGGAAGCAGGGCCGGTTCCGCCAGAACCTGCTCGGCAAGCGCGTGGACTACTCGGGCCGCTCGGTCATCGTCGTCGGTCCGGAGCTCCGGCTGCATCAGTGCGGACTCCCGAAGGCGATGGCGCTCGAGCTGTTCAAGCCGTTCATCATCCACAAGCTGGTGGAGAAGGGAATCGCCGAGACGGTCAAGCGCGCGAAGAAGATCGTCGAGCGCGAGAGTCCGGAGGTGTACGAGATTCTCGAGGAGATCATCAAGGATCACCCGGTGCTCCTCAACCGTGCGCCGACGCTCCACCGGTTAGGCATCCAGGCGTTCGAGCCGGTGCTCGTCGAGGGGAAGGCCATTCGCATTCACCCCCTCGTCTGTGCGGCGTTCAACGCCGACTTCGACGGCGACCAGATGGCGGTGCACGTGCCGCTGTCGTTCGAGGCGCAGCTCGAGAGCCGGCTGCTCATGCTGTCGTCGAACAACATCCTCAAGCCGTCCGACGGCCGGCCGGTGGCGGAGCCCAGCCAGGACATCGTGCTCGGCTGCTACTTCCTCACGCGTGCGCCGGTCGATCCGACGAAGGCGGCCGATGCGCCGCGCTTTACCGAGCTCGCGGAGATCGAAGCCGCGATCGCGGTGGGGCGCCTCACGTATCACGCCCCCGTGCAGTTCCTCGTGCGCGACGCGAGTGGCGTGCGCTGGGAGAAGACGACCGCCGGACGCGTGTTGTTCAACAGCATCATCCCCGACGTCATTCCGTTCCAGAACCGGGAGATGAAGAAGAAGGCGCTCTCGGAGCTCGTCTTCGAGGCGTACCGGCGCTCCGGCCTCTCGGGCACGGTGGCCTTCCTCGACCGGCTCAAGGAGTTCGGGTTCCGCTACGCGACGATGGGTGGTGTCTCCATCGGTGTCGAGGACCTCGAGATCCCGGGCGAGAAGGAGACGCTGCTCGAGGAAGCGGAGCAGCGCGTCGAGCGCTTCCAGCGCGCCTATCAGACGGGCAACATCACGAACGGCGAGCGCTACAACAAGGTGATCGACACCTGGACGCACGCGAACAACGACATTGCCGACGCGATGGTCAAGGCGATGTCGAAGTCGAAGAGCGGGCTCAACCCGGTGTTCATGATGTTCGACTCCGGCTCACGCGGTAGCCGCGACCAGATCCGCCAGCTGGCGGGAATGCGCGGTCTCATGGCGAAGCCGCAGAAGAAGCTCACGGGAGGCATCGGCGAGATCATCGAAAGCCCGATCAAGTCGAACTTCCGCGAAGGGCTCTCGGTGCTCGAGTACTTCATCTCGACGCACGGCGCTCGTAAGGGTCTGGCCGACACCGCGCTCAAGACCGCGGACGCCGGCTATCTCACGCGGCGTCTCGTGGACGTCGCGCAGGACGTCACGATCACGGAAGAGGATTGCGGCACCATCCTCGGCCTCGAGGTCGGTGCGCTGAAGGAAGGCGAAGACATCATCGAGCCGTTGGCCGAGCGCATCGTCGGCAACGTCGCGGCCGAGGATGTCGAGGACCCGCACGAGCGCGACGAGTCCGGTCGTGCCAAGCTGCTCATCGAGGCCGGCCTCCTGATCGACGAGGAGACGGCGCGCGCGATCGAGGATTCGGGGCTCGAGACGGTGAAGATCCGCTCGGTGCTCACCTGCGAGGCGAAGCGCGGACTCTGCCAGATGTGCTACGGGCGAAACCTGGCCACGATGGCGATGGTGGACCTCGGCGAAGCCGTCGGCATTCTCGCGGCGCAGTCGATCGGGGAGCCGGGTACGCAGCTCACGCTTCGTACCTTCCACATCGGTGGAACGGCCGCTCGTATCGCCGAGCAGACGGCGCGCAAGTCGAAGGTGGCTGGCGTGGTGGAGTACGGCGAGCGACTGGTGCACGTCGAGAATCCCGAGGGACAGCGCATCGTCACCTCGTACGAAGGTGAGATCATCATTCGCGGATCCGCGGAGAAGAGCGCCGCGGTGGCGTCCCGCTTCGCGGTGCCGCTCGGCGCGCTGCTGATGGTCGCCGACGGGGAAGAGGTGAAGAAGGATACGGTGATCTTCACCTGGGATCCGTATACGAACCCGATCATCGCCGACGTCGAAGGAACCGTCCGGTTCGTCGACATCGTCGAGGACGAGACGGTCACCGAGGAGCTCGATGAGCTCACCGGTCTGCGGCAGCGCGTGATCGTCGAGGATCGCGAGAAGCGGCTCCACCCGCACATCGAGATCGTGCAGGAGAAGGGCGGGAAGGAGAAGCGCCTCCGCGACTTCGTGATTCCGGTCGGCGCGCAGCTGACGGTCGATGACGGCGAGAAGATCGGAGCAGGGACCATTCTCGCGAAGATCAGTCGTGAGGCGTACAAGACGCGAGACATCACCGGCGGTCTGCCGCGCGTGGCCGAGCTGTTCGAGGCGCGCCGGCCGAAGGATCCGGCGACCATCTCGGAGATCGATGGCATCGTCCGGTTCGGCGAGATCAAGCGCGGCAAGCGCGAAGTCTTCGTGCAGCCGACGCGCGGCGGTCCCGATGGCTACGTGGTGGCCGACGAAGGGCAGGAGGCGCAGCTGTACGAGGTCCCGGCGGGTAAGCACCTCCGGGTGCACGAGGGCGACCGCGTGCGCGCTGGAGACCGCCTGTCCGAGGGGCCGGTGAACCCGCACGACATCCTGCGGATCAAGGGCCCGCGCGCGGTGCAGGAGTATCTGCTCAACGAAGTGCAGGAGGTCTACCGCCTGCAGGGCGTGAAGATCAACGACAAGCACATCGGCGTGATCGTCAGGCAGATGCTGCAGAAGGTGCGGATCATGGATCCGGGCGAGACGGAGTTCCTCGAGGCCGAGCACGTGGACAAGGGCTCGTTCCGCGAGATCAACGACCGGGCGCTGAAGAAGGGTCTCAAGCCGGGCACGTCGGAGCCGTTGCTCCTGGGTATCACCAAGGCGAGCCTGACGACGCAGTCGTTCATTTCGGCGGCATCGTTCCAGGAGACGACGCGTGTGCTCACCGATGCGGCGATCCGCGGGGCCAAGGACGATCTCCTCGGTCTCAAGGAGAACATCATCATCGGGCACCTCATTCCGGCGGGCACGGGGCAGTACCGGTACTCGGAGATCGACATCGATCTGCAGGTGCCGGAGCCGCCGGAGGGCTTCCAGCCGCCACCGCCGGTCGAGCCGTTCGCGCCTCTTCCAGTCCCTGGCTTAGCCGAGACCGGGTTTGGCGCGCCGGCGCATCTGGTGGACGAGGAGTTCTGAACGAACGGCAAAAACGTCAGAGGTCAGAATTCAGATTTCAGAATTCAGAATGCGCGATCTCTGAATTCTGAAATGTGAATTCTGACCTCTGACGTCTTTGCCTTTTGTGGATCCCGAACGTTGACAGGGCTCGTCTCGAGCCCTTAACTTCATCAGTCTGTGATCTTTATCTGAGGTTATGCCGACAATCAATCAGCTCGTCCGGCGCAGTCGCCGCGACGTCGAGAAGAAAGAGAAAGCGCCGGCGCTGAAAGCGAACCCGCAGAAGCGCGGAGTGTGCACCCGCGTGTACACCACGACGCCGAAGAAGCCCAACTCGGCGCTGCGTAAGGTCGCGCGTGTCCGCCTAACCAATCAGCTCGAGGTCACGGCGTACATTCCGGGTGAAGGCCACAATCTCCAGGAGCACTCGATCGTGCTCATCCGCGGCGGCCGTGTGAAGGATCTCCCTGGCGTGCGCTACCACATCGTGCGCGGCACGCTCGACGCCTCCGGTGTCAACGGCCGCATGCAGAGCCGGTCGAAGTACGGGGCCAAGAAGCCGAAGGCAGGAGCGAAGAAGTGAGCCGCCGACAGAAATCGATCAAGCGTCCCGTCCTCGCGGACGCGCGCTACGACAGCCAGACTGTCTCGAAGTTCATCAACGTCCTGATGTACCAGGGGAAGAAGTCGACGGCCGAGCGCATCTTCTACGGCGCGATGGACCTCGTGGAATCCCGCACCGGTCAGCCGGGCGTGAACGTCTTCAAGCAGGCGCTGACCAACCTGAAGCCTGTGGTCGAGGTCAAGAGCCGCCGCGTCGGTGGCGCGACCTATCAGGTGCCGGTCGAGGTCCGTCCCGAGCGGCGAACCGCGCTGGCGATGCGCTGGCTGATCAGCTTCTCGCGCGAGCGCAGCGAGAAGTCGATGCCGGAGAAGCTCGCGGCCGAAGTGATCGCCGCCTCGAAGGGTGAGGGAAACGCGGTCAAGAAGAAGGAAGACACGCACCGCATGGCCGAAGCGAACAAGGCGTTCGCGCACTATCGCTGGTAAGCTGGACCGCCTTCCCGGTCACATCGCGCCCGCTCGAGCTTCCACGCTCGGCGGGCGCTCTCGTTCCGCCTGGTTCTCTTGCGGTCCGACCTAACGTCCCAGGCCCGCGAGCAGCTCCTGCACGAACGCGTCGACACGCGCCGCTGGCACGGTCCCGCGAGGCTGCGTCACGCGAACCTTCACAAACTCGCGCCCGATCGCGGTCACGTAGAAATAGCTATCCTGATCAGCGCCATCGCGTTTCATGGCGAGGGTAATCCGGTGAACGACGCGATCTCCCCGCGGCAGGGGGACGGTGAGCACGGTATCGGCGAGAACCCTGTACGATTGGTAGTAGCCCCGTGCTCGTCCGTGCGGAAGCGTTTCGACGAACTCTCGCGCTTCCTCACGAAGCGCCCCCAATGTATCGGTCCCGTGCTCCGCCAGATTCCCGGGATACACATACACATCCGGCTGGAACCCTGTGGAATCACGGTAGCGATACTGGGTCCCCAGGCTGGCGATCGGGTACACGTGCGTGTCGACTAGCTCGAAGGCACCGAGCCGGCGTGGCGGTATGATTGACCCCGCGGCGACCGGCGGAGAGGCAGACTCGGAATCGATCCAGCGCCGCGCCGAGTCGGCGAACGCTTCGACGAATTGCTCGATGGCTCCAGCAGCGTCACGTTCGCGCGGGTGCTCTCCATGCACCCTGACGAGATGCGGTCCGACCACGATCGCGTAATGGTGCACGATGGAAGCCTTCTGGGCCGGACGCGACAGCACGTAGTGGCCGTATATCGTGGTATCCGCAATGCGAAAGGAAACATCTCGACGCTCGTCCGCCGTTAGGCGGTCGCCGGCGAGCGCCGAATCCGCGTAGGCCCTGCTGAGCGCCACGAGCTCGCTTGGGGTGCGCTGCGTCGCGCGGGCGCCGATCGCTTGCACCAGAACCGATGCGCGAATCGTGCTGTCACCCAGACTCGCGTAGGAGTACGATCCGCCCCCATTCGTAAGCGCGCTGGCCTGGACTAATTCGAAGGCCGCGACAGACTTCGGCGCGCGCATCAATGTCATGAGCACGGACGCGAGGTGCGGAACACCCTCGGAGCGCTGCCGACTTGCGCAGCCCAGGCTCGAGGTCAGAGCGACGATGGTCAGGGACGGGATGACGAGCCGAACTGTTCGCATGACCACCCTCGCGTATTGGGGTTAATGACTCCTCTCCCGAACGCTGGCTTGCCCGATGCCGCACGATGAAACGCCGGTGCCGAATCGGCTAGAGGGCACCGCGGGACGAGACTGCCATCACGACGGCTTCGGCGACCGCGCGAAAGTCGGCGAGTACGGTCGCTCGTAAGGCTCCTCCTTCGCCGGTGGAGCACCGAAGTCTCCGAGCGTGGATGCGCCGCGGGGTCGGAACGGCTGCGATTGGCACGCCTGGCGCGACCTCGAGGCTGCGGCAGTTCGCCTCCCTCGGGCCGAGGGCACCAGGGCGTGAGAGTGCCACCGAGGTCCTGGTCGGCGTTTCCCCATAACCGCTCGTGGGATAGCGTCAGCCGAGTCGTGGAACTGCGCGGCTCCCGCGCGTCGTTCGGCGGTTGTCGTCCCGTTGACAGGGGCCGCAACCCTAATACATTTCACAGGCTACGGCTCACGGCGACAACGTGTGGGCCGTACCAGCCAGGCTAACTGCGAGCCGGCACTTATGGGCCGCGAAGGACGCGGGGAATCCCCGGAAAGGTGGGGACGTCGTCGAAGCGACGACACCGGCGAAGGCGTATCGGACGCCGACGCTCCCGAAAAGCGACGCAGGACAATTCATCGCCGAGCATGCACGGCGCGCCCGTGGGTCCCCATTCGCGCTGCAGTGGCGAGTGCACCCGGCGGCAGCGGATGGATACCGGCTCCTGTCTGAAGGAGCGCCACGGTCCACCCGCATTTTTGCTGGATGATCTTTTTCGGAACGCGACCACAGGACGCTTCGGCGAGACGCTGATAGACATGCCACGCCACACTCCGCTCGATCGCTATCGCAACATCGGCATCATGGCCCACATCGATGCCGGGAAGACGACTACGACCGAGCGCATCCTCTACTATACCGGCAAGAGCCACAAGATCGGCGAGGTCCACGACGGCGCGGCCACGATGGACTGGATGGAGCAGGAGCAGGAGCGCGGCATCACCATCACCTCGGCCGCCACGACCTGCTTCTGGCAGCGGAACGGCATCGAGTACCGCATCAACATCATCGACACGCCGGGCCACGTGGACTTCACCGTCGAGGTGGAACGCTCCCTCCGCGTGCTCGACGGTGCGGTAACGCTGCTCGACTCCGTCGCCGGCGTGGAGCCGCAGACGGAGACGGTGTGGCGCCAGGCGGACCGGTATGGCGTCCCCCGCCTCATCTTCGCGAACAAGATGGACCGCGTGGGCGCGGACTTCGAGCGCTGCGTCCGCATGATTCGCGATCGACTCACACCGAAGGCGTATCCGATCCAGCTGCCGATGGGCTCGGGGGAGTTGTTCACGGGCCACATCGACGTCCTCCGCCGCGTGGCGGTGGTGTTCGATGAGGACACGTTAGGCAAGACCTTCTCCGAGGGCCCGGTGCCTCCGTCGTATGCCGGTGCCGTCGAGGCGGCACGCCACGAGGTCATTGAGGCGTCGGTCGAGCACGATGAGGAGCTTCTCGAGAAGTATCTCGGGGGAGCGGAGCTCACCGTGGAGGAGATTCAGCGCGCGATCCGCAAGTCGGCCGTCGGCGGGTTCATCGTGCCGATCCTGTGCGGGGCATCCTTCAAGAACAAAGGGGTGCAAGCGCTGCTCGATGCCGTGATCGACTATCTGCCGGCGCCGGTCGATGTCAAGCCGATGAAGGGACATCTGCCGCACCACGACGAGACGTTCGAAGAACGGACGCCGTCGGACGAGACGCCGTTCTCCGCGCTCGCCTTCAAGATCGCGACCGACCCGTTCGTCGGAAAGCTGACGTACATCCGGGTGTATTCGGGCGTGCTCGAGGCGGGCTCGTACGCGTACAACTCGACGAAGGACAAGCGCGAGCGCGTCGGCCGTCTGCTCCAGATGCACGCCAACAAGCGCGAGGAGATCCAGGAAGTGCGCGCGGGCGACATCGCGGCGTGTATCGGGCTGCGAGACACGCGGACGGGCGACACGCTCTCCGACGAGGACCGCCCGATCATCCTCGAGGCGATGAAGTTCCCGGCTCCGGTGATCGACGTCGCGATCGAGCCGAAGACCAAGGCCGACCAGGACAAGCTGGCGATCGCCCTGCAGAAGCTGGCCGAGGAAGATCCGACGTTCCGCGTGCACAGCGATCAGGAGACATCGCAGACGATCATCTCGGGCATGGGGGAGCTACACCTCGAGATCATCGTCGACCGCATGCAGCGCGAGTTCAAGGTGGATGCGAACATCGGCCGCCCGCAGGTTGCCTATCGAGAGACGATCCGCCGTCGGGTCGAGAAGGTCGAGGGAAAGTTCATTCGCCAGTCGGGCGGCAAGGGACAGTACGGCCACGTCGTGATCAACATGGAGCCGGCCGAGCAGGGTGCGGGCTTCGTGTTCGAGGACAAGATCGTCGGCGGCGCGATTCCGCGAGAGTACATCGGCCCAGTCGAGCAGGGGATCAAGGAAGCGCTCGAGACGGGCGTGCTCGCTGGATATCCGGTGGTCGATGTGAAGGTCGAGCTGGTGTACGGCTCGTACCACGACGTCGACTCGAGCGAAATGGCGTTCAAGATCGCTGGCTCGATGGCGTTCAAGGAGGCGGCGCGGCGCGCCGAGCCGGTGCTCCTCGAGCCGATCATGAACGTCGAGGTCGTCTGCCCCGCCGACTACATGGGCGACATCCTCGGCGACCTTTCGGCCCGTCGCGGAAAGATCGGCGGCATGACGCAGCGCGGTGAAGCGCAGGTGATCGGTGCCAGTGTGCCGCTCGCCGAGATGTTCGGCTACTCCACGAAGCTGCGCTCGCAGTCACAGGGACGCGCGGTGTACTCGATGGAGTTCAGCCACTACGAGGAAGTTCCGAAGAGCAAGGCGGAAGAGATCATTAACAAGGTGAAAGCGTAGCGCGCAACGAGGAACGAGCAACGAGGAGAAAGGAAATTTGATTTCCTGTGTCCTCAGTCCTTCTTCCTCATTCTGACACGGGACCACGCAAATGGCCAAAGCGAAATTCGAGCGGACGAAGCCGCACGTGAACGTGGGGACGATCGGGCACGTCGATCATGGGAAGACGACGTTGACGGCGGCGATCACGGCGATTCAGGCGAAGAAGGGGTTGGCGCAGTTCACGGCGTAC
>DASTYE010000215.1:0-3609 GCA_035765135.1 Gemmatimonadaceae bacterium
GATTGCGACCTGACCGTCCGTGCGATCGGCAAGGTGCGGTTCGAGAGTGACTTCTCTGATGTGCAAGGCGTTCCGCCCGGCGGCTCGTTCATCCTGACGGAGAGCGATGCGGTCACCACACGCCGGATCGAGATCCGCTCCGATGACGCCGGTCGCCTCACGCGGAAGTTCATGGTGGATGGAGTCGAGCGGCCGTGGGATGATGAAGGCCGCCGCTGGCTCGCGACGGTGCTCATCGCCCTCGAGCGGCGCACGGCACTGATGGCCGACGTACGAGTTCCCGCGCTGTACCAGCGCGGCGGTGTCGATGCGGTGCTCAAGGAGATCGCGCTTCTCTCGAGCGATCATGCGCGCCGGATGTACTTCGACGCATGGTTCAAGACGACGCCCACGCTCAGCGAAAGCGAGACGCGGCGCGCGCTGGAGATCGCCGGCACGATGGAGTCCGACTTCGAGGTGGCGCAGACGCTGATCTCGCTCGCGAAAGCCGGGAAAGTGGGTGCGAGCCCCTCGGCGTACGTGCAGGCGGCACGCAGCATCGAGTCCGATTTCGAGGTGCGTCGCGCGCTGACCGCGCTGCTCAAGGTCACGACTCCCGATCCGGAAGCGATGACGTTGCTGCTGACCGTCGCGAACGACATCGACTCCGACTTCGAGCTGGCGCAGCTCCTCATCGAGGTGTCGGAACGCGGACTCGCATCGAGTGCGTCGCGTGACCAGTACTTCAAGGCGGTCGGCACGATCGAGTCCGACTTCGAGCGTCGCCGCGTGCTGTCGGCCATTCTGAAGCGCACCGACAATCCGGAGGACGTGCAGTCGCGGTTGCTGACGGCGGCCTCCTCGATCGAGTCGGACTTCGAGCTGGCGTCCTTCCTCGTCTCGTTCGCGAAGCGCTACCCGGAGATGGCGCCTGCGCTTCGCGAAGCGTTCATGAAGACGGCCGACGGCATTCAGTCCGAGCACGAATACGGGCGCGTGATGCAGTCGATACGGGTGGCGAGGCGGACGAGCGGGACATTTTGAGAACCCGACGAGGAACGAGGACGAAGGGCCGAGGAATTCGATTAGGTGGTTACCTGATAAAATTCCTCAGTCCTTCGTGCTCGTTCCTCGTTTGAGTCTGGTGGCACGCCCCTTCCATCGCTTCGGGGCATGAAGAAGCGGATGGGGGCGCCCGAGGCGGCGCTCCGGGGCGCAATCTCCGGGGTGTTGGCCGGAGCGGCGATGCTCGTCGTCGAACGAGTCGGCGAGGCAACCGACCTTGCGCGAGGCCCGACAGCGGGAAAGCGCTGGGCATCCAGGCTCAGTAGCGGACGACGGTCGCGCCGTGACATCGCCCTTGGCTGGGCGACTCACATCGCGTACTCGGCGCTCCTCGGCGCCGCGTATGGCGTGGTGAAGAGTCGCGGCGAGCTTTCGCGCCCGGCGCAAACGCTCCTGTCGAGCGCGCTTGCGTACGCCGCGTGGCTGCCCAACCGGACACCCATGCCGAAGCGAGGTCCGCGTCTCCGCAAGCTCGCGGCGCAGCGAAGCCCAACCCTGTATTCCGGAGCGCTGGCCGGCGGCTTCGAGGCGCTCTCGAAGCGCTGAGCAACTTGCCGTCGGCGCGGCCGTCCTGCGAGTTTTCAGGCGAAACGCGCTTCACTGGAGTCCGACGTTGCGCCTGAACCATTTCCTGATCGCCGCATGCGTGGTCGTCGCGGCCGGCTGTGGCGGCGGCCGGCCGGCACCATCGATCGAGCCTCCGGCGGGCCCGGAGGCGATGTCTCTCCTCGGCGTTCCCCTGCACGCGTCGCGTGACACGGCCGGCCTCATCGCGCAGGCCGACGCGCAGCTCGCCGCCGATCCGGACAACGTCACCCGCATCATCAACGCCGGAATCGCCCGCGCCGCCGCGCGGCGGTTCAATTCCGCGGTCGAGATGTACACGCGTGGCATCGAGAAGTATCCCGACGAAGCGCGCCTCTATCGCTTCCGCGGCCACCGGCTCATGTCACTCCGTCGCTTCGACGACGCGGTGCGAGACCTCGAGCGCGCCGTCGCGCTCGATTCGACCAACTACGACATCGTCTATCATCTCGCCTTGTCCTACTACCTGACGCAGCGGTACGACGACGCGGTCGCCGCCATCGACAAGTGCATGGAGTTCGCCGAAAATCCAAAGTGGCAGGCGGTGGAGGAGGCGCGCGTCAATCCGATCTGGTACCGCAGCTGCATGTCGCTGAAGACGGATGACGATGCGCGCGCCGCGATGTACGACTGGCGCTACCGTGCGCTGCGTCGCGCGGGCAAGCGCACCGAAGCGCGTCGCCTGGCGCGAGGGATTCGCGAGGGATGGACGGTCGGCGACAACGCGCCCTACTATCGCGCGCTGCTCTTCTATCGGGGCGTGCGAGATGAGGGGTCGACGCTCGACTCGTTATCCGCCGCCGGCGAGCTCGCGTTCGTGACCGGGGCCTATGGCGTCGCGAACTGGCATCTCGTCGAGGGCGACACGGCTCGCGCGCGCGCGCTGTTCGAGCAAATCGTCGCGACCGACCAGTGGCCGGCGTTCGGGTTCATTGGCGCTGAGGTCGATCTCGCTCGGCTGCGGGCGGCTGACACAGTCGCGCGCTAGATCGTTTCGCGACGAGCCCGTTTTGACCGCAGAAGGCCGCAGAGGCCGCAGCACTGCTTTCGTTGCCCGCAGATGAACGCAGATGACGCAGATCCGCCCTGTGGATGGATCTCGACCACGTAGGTGTCAACAGAGATTTTTTGGCTTCGTCTCGCCTGGACCCGTCCAGGAAAGCGTAGTTTCTGCGTGCTCTGCGTTCATCCGCGGCTAAACAAAGCTCGACTGCGCCCTCTGCGGCCTTCTGCGGTTTCAACCGACCGCTTGCGCGCCGAGCTCAGCCCGCCAGCTGAGTAGCGAGCCGCTCGAGCACACCGCCCAGGTCGGGCTTCTCCTCGAGCACCGGAGCGACGGGGTCCCTGCCTAACCGCTCCATGCGCTCGATGGCCGTCTTGATCGTGAACGCCCGTGGATCCAGCGAGTCGTTCACCTCATCCCACAAGAGCGGCATCGAGACCGTGGCGCCGGGGAGAGGTCGCACGCTGAATGGAGCGACGATCGTCTGGCCGTGCCGGTTCTGCAAGTAGTCGATGTACACCTTGTCGCCGCGCTTCGTCACGTGGCGCGTGATGGTCGCGATGTCCTTCAGCTCGGCGAGCACGAGGCGCGCGAGCAGCTCGCCGAGTGTGCGCGACTGTGCATAGGTGCACTGGCGGCCTAACGGGAGCAGGATGTGGAGCCCGGTTTTCCCCGTGGTCTTCACGTAACTCGGCATCCCCACCGACTCGCAGAGCTTGCGCAGCGCGACCGCCGTCCGGATGACATCGGAGAACGGCGCTTCCTTGGGATCGAGGTCGAGCACGCACCAGTCGCATTGCTCCAGCGAGCCGACGCGGCTCGCCCAGATGTGGAGTGGAATCGTCCCGAGGTTGGCGACGTAGAGCAGCGACTCCTCGTCATCGCAGACGAAGTATCGGATCTCGCGCTGCGTATCCTCGCTCCAGATGCGCACGGTCCGCATCCATTCGGGCGCGAACTCTGGCGCATCCTTCTGA
>DASTYE010000216.1:0-3929 GCA_035765135.1 Gemmatimonadaceae bacterium
GCAGCAGGTCGTCGGTCGCTTGCAGCGTTCCGCGCTGCGATCGGCGCCGGTCGAGTTCTCGCTCGGATGGGCGGTGCGGTATCCGCGCGAGAATCTGACCAAGGTGCTGGGGCGCGCGGACAAGAACCTCCTCGCGGTGCGTGTGGTGGCCCGCTCGGGCGAGCAGCGGCGCGGCGAGGCTTCGTAAGGGATCACGCTTTTTTTTGAAACCGCAGAAGCCGCAGATGAACGCAGAATACGCAGATGGCTCCGGCGACGGGGCTAACTTCGCGTAGCAGTTCACAAGAGCTTTGGGAACTTCATCCCGCACCGCGGCTTCCAGTGCGGAGGAAGGCATCTGCGTAATCTGCGTTCATCTGCGCTAATCAAGCCTGGTTGCGGCGTTCTGCGGCCTTCTGCGGTTCCAAAGCCCTTTCACGGCCCGAAGACGGCCGAAAGCTCCGCCCGGTGTGCAAGTCGGAGTGCGAGTGACGTCTCCATAACGTCACCAGCCGGAAGTCAAAATGCGTCGCACCATCCTGGTTCTCGCGCTCCTCCTGTCTCCCGTGGCCGCACAGGCGCAGGGTCGTATCATCCCGCGTCCCTGCCTGCCGAACCGACCGTGTCCGCCGCCCTGCCCCGACGTTCGCTGCCGTCGCGACCTGCCCGACATCGAGCGGCGCTCGAGCAATGTCGAGGTCGAGCTGCGCGATGGCGTTCTGCATTACGAGGTGGAGGAGACCTTCCTCAACCGCGGTGGTGGGGTCGGTGAGGCCGATTACCTCTTTCCGCTTCCGAAAAATGCCGCCTTCGAGGGGCTGAAGCTCGAGATCAATGGCGAGCTGGTCGCGGGCGAGACGATGAGCGCCGACGAGGCGCGTCGTATCTACGAAGACATCGTCAGGCGGAGCCGTGATCCGGCGCTCGTGGAGTGGATGGGGCATGGGCTGCTGCGCACGCGGATCTTCCCGATCGCCGCGGGCGAGACGCGCCGCATAGTCGTGCGCTTCCATGCGGTGGCCGAGCGTGAAGGAGACGCGCTCCGCGTGGATTACTTTCGCGGGACGCAGCCGAATGCTGCCGCCGATGTGGCGCGCGACCGGAAGGACCCCGAGGGACGCCTGCGCTTCCGCTTGAGTTATCCGCGGGAACAATATGGGCGCCCGTACTCTCCGACGCATGACGTCCGTGTCGAGGAAGAGCGCGGCCTGGGACGCGTCGACCTTTCCGGCGGTGCGCGAGAGATGACCTTGCTGCTCCCGCTTCGGCGTGGGTCCCGTGCGGCCATCAGCGTCCTCTCGCATGCACCTGGCCGCGAGGATGGCTTCGCGCTGATCACGCTTTCGCCACCGGCGATCGCGCCGCGCTCGACGCCGCGCGACGTCACACTCGTGCTCGATGTATCGGGTTCAATGAGCGGCAAGAAGATTCAGCAGGCACGCGAGGCCGGGAAGCAGCTCCTCGCCACCCTGACGCCGCGGGACCGGTTCCGATTGATCGACTTCTCGAGCGACGTGCGTGCGTTCCGCGACGAGATGCTGTTCGCCACGCGCACCAACGTCGCCGCCGCCGAGCGCTATCTCGATGGCCTGCGCGCGGAAGGATCGACGAACATCTCCGGTGCATTGGAGGAGGCGCTCTCTCTTCCCGCCGAGAGTGGGCGGCTGCCGCTGGTGCTGTTCGTGACGGATGGCGAGCCGACGGTCGGCGAGCGCGATCCGGAACGCATCGCGCAGCAGGCCGGATCGGAGCGCGGGCGCCGTCGCATCTTCACCTTCGGTGTGGGCGCCGACTTGAACGTGGCGCTGCTCGAGCGCCTGGCCCTCGAGGGGCGCGGTACCGCGCATTTTGTACGCCCCGATGAGTCGGTCGAGCGCGCGGTGAGCATCGTGGCGTCCCGCCTGACGAGTCCGGTAGCGACCGATCTTCGTGTTCGCGTGGAAGGAGCGCGACTGTCGAAGATGCATCCCGCTGGCCCGTACGATCTCTTCGCGGGACAGGACCTGGTCGTGCTGGCTCGTTACGAGGGGAGCGGCACCATTCTCGTTCGGTTCGAGGGGGAATCGTCGGAAGGGCGCGTATCCTGGTCCACGGAGACGGAGCTGCCCGACCGCGACCGTGAGAACGGGTTCGTCGCGAGACTCTGGGCAACGCAACGTGTTGGATATCTGAGCGCGGAGCGTCGTCGCAACGGTCCATCGCAGGAGATCGACGATGAGATCCGCGCGCTCGGGGAGCGCTACGGCATTCCGACGGAGCTGACGTCGTACCTCGTGCTGGAGCCGGGGGCGGTCGTTGCGCGGGGTCAGGTCGGACAAGGGGGCAACCTCCGGGGACTGGAACGGAGCCGGCGGATTGAGCCTCGCGCCCAGGCTTTCGAGGAAGCCAAAGCTGCCTCGGCAATGCGCGGTGCGCAGACCCTGACGCAGGCGGATGCCGCTTCCGCGGCACCGGAGGCAGCGGCCGCGGGTATCACGTTGCGTCGCGTCGGGACGCGCACCTTCGTCCTGCGAGACAGCGTGTGGACGGATACCCGGTTCGCGGAAGGAACTCGCGTGGTCAAGGTGAAAGCCTATTCCGAGGCATACTTCGCCCTGGTGCGGGAGATTCCCGACCTGTCGGCCGCCTTCGCGTTAGGCGAGCAGGTGCTGGTGCGTGGGACGAAGGTCGCCGTGGCGGTCGCGCCCGATGGTGCCGAGCAGCTCAGCGGCTCCGATCTCGCGGCGATCGTGGCGGCGTGGTGATGCAACCCTCGAGTGAATGACCGACGACGTCGAACGGCTGTTTCGAACCTACAACGTTCAGCTGGTGAGGTATCTCACGCGCCGGCTTGGCGACCGCGACTGGGCGGAGGAGGTCGCGCAGGAGACGTTCCTGCGCGCCCTCCGCCAGGATCGCATCGACAACGAGCGGGCCTGGTTGTTCGCGGTGGCGACGAATCTCGTCCGCGACGAGGCACGCAAGGACGCGCGACGCCGACGTCACCTCACGCTGCTGGCCGAGCAGGCCAAGGCAGAGGAGCCGGTCGATCCGGAGCCGACGTCACTGGAGCGCGCGCAGGAGGCGGCCATGGCGCGGCGCGCGGTCGATGCGCTCGCCGAGCGTGACCGGCTGGCGCTGCTCATGCGAGAGGAAGGGTTGAACTATGAGGAGATCGCTGTAGCGCTCGACCTGTCGCCGGGATCGGTGGGAACGACACTGTCGCGAGCGCGGCGGCGACTCGTGCAAGTATACGAGGAACAACAGCGCGCGAGTGCGCGAGGAACGCATGCAGCATCTTGACGAAGGGACGATTCACGCGTGGCTGGATGGCGCACTCGGTGCTGACGAGGCCGCGAGGGTCGACGCGCACGTGGCCTCGTGCGCCCGGTGCGCCGACGCCGTCGCCGAGGCGCGCGGGCTGATCGCCGCATCGTCGCGAATTCTCACGGCGCTGGACCAGGTGCCATCGATCCGGGGGTCGCAGGGATCGAGGGGGTCGAGGGGATCGACGGGCTCCCGATGGACGGGGCGTCCGTTCGCCACGGCGTTCGCCAGGCAGCGGATCGCGGCCGTGATTGCGTTGATCGTCGTTGGGGGTGCGGTTGCGCTGACGGTTGCCCGCAAGGAGCCCTCGCGGTCCGCGTCCGAAGCGGCTCCCATGGCAGCGGTCGTGGTGGCGGACGCGCCAGCTCCGGTCTCGACGACCCCCGCACCCATGCAGGCCACCATGCCGAGACGGGAGAGCGATGCGAGTGCATCTCGCGGCGAGCCGGGACGTGGCGGGGCGACGCCGGCGCCGCGCGTACAGGCATTCGAGGTCGCTCGTCAGGCGGATTCGGCACCGCCCGCGACGGCGCTGAGCGCGGCGCCCCTGGTCGCTGCCGACGTGGCCGCTCCGCCTTCGGCGCGCGTAACGGACACCGTTCCAGAGGCCAATGTGGTGGCGCAGGCGGAGCGAAAGGTCGAGG
>DASTYE010000217.1:0-13642 GCA_035765135.1 Gemmatimonadaceae bacterium
ACTCAACGCCGTGCTGGCGTTGCTCGATTCCGCTGCCCTCGCGTACGCCGACACCATCCCGAGCGCGCAGTTCACCTCGCAGGTGCTCGCGACCGGCCTCGACATTCAGAACACGATTCGAGCCTACAAGGCCCGCTATCGTCGCCTTGCCGGAGACTGGGCCGAGGCGCTGGCCGTCGCCGACTCGGTGAGCCGCACGGTGTTCTCGCGGCTGCCGTTCACGGCCCAGACGCAGAACCCGATGTTCGTGTCCTCCTCCGGCTCGTCAGGCGTTCTGCCTCGCGATGCCTATCGAGCGGATCCGCTCGAGGCGCAGCGAACCGCGTACTTCGTGAAGGACACCGCCATCGCGGGGCGAATCGGGACGCCGCTCGATGCGTGGGTCGTGTTCGCGACGAACACCGCGCCCATTCCGACGTACTATCCCGACGAGGTCCTGCTGATCAAGGCAGAGGCGCTCGTCAATCTGAACAGGTTGGCGGAGGCGCAGGCGGTCGTGGACTCGGTGCGAACTGATTGCCCCGGTGCCGGTCGGGTGACGGCTGACCCGGGCCCATGCCTTACACCGCTCGTGGGCGTGCTCACTGCCCCGCAGCTGATCGCCGAGATCTATCGGAATCGCCGGTACGAGCTGTTCGCGACCGGCCTCCGCTGGGAGGATTTGCGACGGCTGGGGGACATCGGGGCGACCCGGGTCGGCAAACGGTGCTGGCTGCCGTATCCAATCGTTGAGCGCAACGCGAATCCGGAGAACGTTCCGGTGAATCCGGAGGAGACCGAGCCGCCGGCCGACAACGCCGCCTGTGCCGAAATCGAGGTGGCGCCATGATCACGACGACATCGAGAGTCGCCATGAGACTTCGCCTCCTCGCGCCCGTGTTGGTCGCGCTGCTCGCCGCCTGCGGGACGGAGGATCTCGGGCCGACCGGCGTGACGCCGACGCAGCCCACGGGCCGAATTCGTTTCATCCATGGGATCAGGGGAGCGAACGCCGTCAATGTTCGCGTCGATGGCGTGCCGCTCGGAGTGAACATCGCGTACGCGGGCTTCGCGCCCGGGTCCCAGTACTACGCCGCGTACACGGGGAACAGGCAGTTCCTCGTGCAGCGCACGGCCGATACGTCGGTCCACGCGCTCGATGTACCGGTCTCCGTTACTGCGGATGAGGATCACACCGTCATTGGGCTCGGAACGATGACGGCCGCGGACGCGCTCGTTATAACGGACGACAACGCCGTGCCGACGGCCGGCAACATCAGAGTGCGTGCGATCAACGCGGCGGTCGCGGCGGGTAATGTCGACGTGTACGTCACGGCTCAGGGGGCGAGCATCGCGACGATCGCGCCCACCTTCGCCAACCTCGCGCCGCGTACGGCATCATCGTACATCGAGCGTGCGGCGGGTGCGTTCCAGGTTCGCTTCACGACCGCAGGAACAAAAACGGTCGTGCGCGATGTGTCGGTGACGGCGGCGAACGCGCCGGCCGGTGCGATTCGCACAATCGTCCTGCTCGAGGCAGCCGCGGGAGGCACGCCGCTGACCTCGGCGACGCTGGTCGACAGGTAAGGGCGACAACGCGGAATGCGTGGTGCGGAGCTCCTACTCCGCACCCGCATTCCGCATTCATCTTCCCAGGGCTTCCCAGATACGCTCATCTTCCTGCCCGAGCACCCAGACCGAGATTCCTCGAAGCTTCTGCTCGCGGGCCAGTGCCAGCTTCGCGCGAAAGCTCCGCTCGTCCTCGAGGAAGAGCCACTCGTACGTGCCGCCGTTCTCGAACCAGCCGTAGGTGACTGCCTGCGTGGAGTCCCACACCAGCCGCGCACCGTGCCGCTCTGCCATCCCCGACCCCCACGTCCACGTCACCGTTTCCGCCCACGAGCGGGCGCGCTCCGGTATCGTGTTGTCCTCGCGCGTGAAGAAGTGCAGCCCCTGCGACGGAATGCCTAACGAGATCTTCTCCGCAGGCACGGCGCGGAGCATGTAATCCACGATCGTCCGCATCCAGGGGATCCCCGCCTGAGGGCCGGGCGTCGTGCGGCGGGTGTGCTGGTTGTACGTCATGACGGTGATGAAGTCGCCGAGTCGCGCGAGGGCGGCCAGGTCGTACGCGGCGCGCCAGCTGTCGAAGAGAAAGCGATGGTAACCGAGCGGGCCCGCAAGCTCCGTCGGCCGGTGCACGACCGCGATGGAGATCGTGCATCCCGCGGCGCGCAGCGCACGAGCTGCCTCGCCGTACCACGTCGTGAGGCGGTCCCGGTCATCGATGTGAACGTTCTCGATGTCGAACTGCCATCCCCAGTACCGGTGTCGCCGGCACTCGTCGGCCATGGCGCGGGTGGCGCGATGTCGGGCCGCCGTGTCGGCGAGGAGCCGGCGAAGCGACGGCTGGTGGAAGTTCTCGTTGACGAGCAGCGGCATGATCTTGACGTTGCGCTGCCGCGCGAGCTCGAGGACTCGCGAATCGACGCTTCCCCAGAGGATGCCGAGGCTGTCCACGCGATAGCCGCCGACGCCAAGGACGTCGATGCGATCGGCGTGTCGGACGAAGCTCTCGTAGCTGTCCTCGCGGTCCACGTAATAGAAAAGGCGCTCGAGTGCCGGCTGGGCTTGGAGAAAGGTTGGCAGGAGAAGGGCGAGACAAAGGACGGGGCGCATCGGGATCTCCTCGGAGTGGAAGCGTTGCCAAGCCCGATGCTAGCCTTCGAGCGCTCCGCGAGTAAGGATGTAGCGCTGGTGCGCGATATCAGCGGAACGGCGACCTTGAAAGAAGCGGGGCGCTCTCTCGAGCGCCCCGCTTCACTGTCACCCCGCCCGCGCCGACCGTTTCGCCGCCGGCCGCTTCGAGCGCTTTTTCTTCTTCCCGGTCTGAATCGGAACAATGTCCGGCGTCGCCTCCGCCGCCACACCACAGCCGTCGGCCGGCACCGGGATGCGCGGCTGCTTGTACACGTACCGCTCGCCCGCGTAGTTCCTGAAGATCACCTCGTCGTCGTTGATCTCCTCGACGTACTCCGGCAGCAGCGGCACCTTTCCACCCCCGCCCGGCGCGTCGATCACGAAATGCGGAACCGCGAGGCCCGAGGTCCATCCACGAAGGGCCTGTACGATCTCGAGTCCCTTCTGGACGGTCGTGCGGAAGTGCTCGCCCCCGGCCACCTGATCCGCCATATAGATGTAATACGGACGCACCCGGGCCTTGAGCAGCTTCTGCATCAGCTCCTTCATGATCGCTGGGTCGTCGTTCACCCCGCGGAGCAGCACCGTCTGACACCCTAACGGGACGCCGGCGTCGGCCAGGCGACCGAGCGCCGCGACTGCCGCCGGAGTGAGCTCCGAGGGGTGGTTGAAGTGCGTGTTCATGTAGATCGGGTGGTACTTCTTCACCATCTCGCAGAACTCCGGGGTGATGCGCTCCGGCAGGTGCGAGGTGATGCGGCTCCCGATGCGGATGATCTCGACGTGCGGAATCGCCCGCAGATTCTGGAAGAGAAACTCCAGACGGCGATCGCTCAGCATCATCGGGTCGCCGCCCGACATGATGACGTCGCGGATCTCCGGGTGACTCCGGATGTACTCGAACGCAGACTCGTACTGGTTGAGCGGGATCTTCTCCGGATCGCCGACCTTCCGTCGGCGGGTGCAGAAGCGGCAGTAGCTCGCGCACACCGGACTCACGAGGAAGAGCGCGCGGTCCGGGTACCGGTGCGTGATGTTCGGCACCGGCGAGTCGCCGTCCTCGTCGAGCGAGTCGATCATCCCGTCCTGGATGTCGAGCTCTTCGACGGTGGGAACGTACTGCCGCCACATCGGGTCGCCGACTTCCTTGATCTGGTCGAGCACCGCCGGCGTGAGGCGCATCTGGAAGTTGTCGAACGCTGGCTCGAGGGCTTCGACGTCGATCACGTCGTCCCCGAATCGCTCAGCCAGCTTGTCGAGATTGTCGACGCCCTCCCGAAGGATTTGCTGCCATTCACTCATCGCGTCTCAGCTCCCCGCCCGTCGGCGAGTGGTTGGAACCGTTTGACGAAAATGATCCGGTCGTCACCAGGCGCGTAGAAGTCGGGCACGCGCGCGGTTTCGGTGTAGCCGCGACGGAGATAGAACCCGCGCGTCACGGCGTAGTCGGACCGGGACGAGGTTTCGATGATGAGCAACCGGGCACGTTGGGCAACGAGCCTTCGTTCGACCTCTTCGAGGAGAATGGTTCCAATGCCGGCGCCCTGGACGGCGGGATCGACGGCGATCCAGTACAGGTCCCAGGTGCGATCGGCGGCGGGAGTCGGGCCCCAGCATGCGTACCCGACGAGCACCTCTTCCGGGGTGAAGGCGCCGAGGAAGAGATAGTCGGACGACGAATTCGGAATTCGGGTTGCGGATTGCGGTTGATCCGCATTCCGCGTTCCGTGTTCGACTACGCCTTCGTCGAACAGTTCGAGGGCAACTTCGATCTCCGCGCGGCTGAAGACACGCGAGTTGCGGAGAATCTCGGCGATTCGTGGGCGATCGGCGGCGGAGAGCTCACCGAGCACGACTCCGGTTCCACCGGAGACTCTATGCTCTCCGCGGCCGTCGGATCGTCGCCGCGGGGCAAATCCCTCCGCCACGATCGTCGTGCGTCCGCTCGGAGGCTCGCTTTCGATCACGCCCTCGACGGCGCGGGGGAGGTCGCCCATCAACGCACTCCCGCGGCGAACAGCTCGAGCGACTCCGGATCGGTCGGAATCACGACGCCAGAGAGCCGGGCGGAAAGCGCCCAGCGATTCTCCTCGAGCTGCCGCTGACGACGGGCGCCCGCCTCGCAGATCGTCGAGATCAGCCCGGCGAAGTCCATCCCGTTCGCGCGCGCCATCCGCGCGAGCCCGGCATCCGGTGCGATGTCCGGATTCGCGTTCACCTCGAGAATCCACGGACGCCCTTGCGAATCGATGCGCATGTCGACACGGCCGTAGCCTTCGCCGCCAACGACCTTCCACGCTTCGAGCGCGATGCGCTTCAGCTCCGCCGCCAGCTGGGGAGACATCCTGGCCGGGCACACCGGCGCGGCGCCGAGATCCTCATCGCTCCCCGATTCCCACTTCGAGCGGTAGGACACGATTCGCCACATTCCCTTCGGCATGCCGTCGAACTGGATCTCGGCCACTGGCATCACCATTCCATCGACGATGCCGACGTTGACCTCGCGGCCATCGACGAAGCGCTGGACGAGCACCTCGTTCCACCGCTCGTGCATTGCGTCCACGCGCGCGGCGAGCGCGCGCATGTTGCGAACGACCGAGCGCTGCTCCACACCGATCGAGGCGTCCTCGGCGGCGGGCTTGCAGATCGCGGGGAATCCGACGGTCGGCAGCGGCGCGCCGGGAGTGACGACCGCCCAACGTGGAACGGGAAGTCCGGCTCGCTCCAGCGCCGCGTTGACGACGTGCTTGCGGAGGCAGAAGGCCGTGGTCCAGCTCGAGCTGCCTGTATAAGGAATGCTCAACACCTCGAGCACCGAGATCACGGCCGGTTCGTAGGCCGCGATACCATCGATGCATTCGCAGAGGTTGAAGGCGAGGTCGAACTTTCCGCGCCGCACGCGCTCGACCCAGCGACCATCCAGGGCGACGGGGATGCGCACGACCTGATTCCCCTCGGCGACCAGCGACTTTTCGATCGCTTCCACGGTCTCGAGGATGAGCAGGTCGGCGGCTTTCCCCAGCGCCGACATTCCATCGAATAACAGGGCAATCTTCATGAGCGACCTCCCGGTGGAGCTACGAGGAACGAGGAGGCAGGAATGAGGAGGTCAATTTCCTCCGTCCCTCGATCCTCGGGCCTTTGCTTCGCGGGCGAGACACTCTCACCCGTTCCCGGCCAGCGGCTGCGCGAAGGCAACTCTGAATGAGCTCGTCGTAGCTCATCCCCGCGGCGCGCGCCGCCTTCGGAAAGCACGAATTGTCCTCCGGGTTCGGGAGAATCCCCGGCAGGGGATTCACCTCCACCACGTTCGGCTCGCCGGCCGCGTCGAGTCGCACGTCGATGCGCGACCAGTCACGGCAGCCCAGCACCTGGTAGGCGCGGAGAACGACACGCTCGATCTTGCTCGCCAACGCCTCGTCGATCCGCGCAGGACACTCGAACATGTCGAGTGGCTTCTCAGGCCTGTCCCAGAGCCACTTCGCTTCGAAGCCGTACACCGGTACCGCGCCCTCCGGCAGCGCGGAGAAATTGATCCCGACGATCGGGAGCACTCTCGCATCGCCACCGTTGCCGAGGATCGCGCACGTGAACTCGGCGCCCGGCAGATACTCCTCGACCAGCACCGGCTGGTCGTATCGCTCGAGGAGGAAGCCAACCCGTGCTTCGACCTCGTCAGGTGTGCGGCAAAAATTCCGCTCGGTGATTCCTTTCGAGCTGCCCTCGTGCACCGGCTTCACGAACACCGAGGACCGCGGGCTGACCGAGGCGCTCGGCTTTTTTCCGTTGCGCCCGCTCTTCCCGGCGAGAAACGATTGCAGCTCGGCGGCGTCACGCAGCAGTACGAATGGCGCGGTGCGAACGCCGTGATACGACAGCCACTCCTTCGTGCGCGCCTTGTCCAGGCAAAGCGACAGCGTGAAGGGATCGCTTCCCGAGTAAGGCACGCCGAAGAACTCGCAGATCGCCGGAACGTGCGCCTCGCGGTTCACGCCGCGAAACCCCTCGGCGATGTTGAAGACGATCGCCGGCCGCTCGCGGCGGAGCCGCTCGGGAAACTCTTCGTTTGCCTCGAGGCGAATCACCTCGCCGCAGGCGCTCAGCGCCTTCGCGACGGCGGCGATCGTCTCCTCACTATCCCACTCGGCGAACTCGTCATCGGCGGCCAGCTCGAGCGTGTCGAGCGCGTTCGCGAATCGGGGGTCGATCGCCTTGCCCGCGCGGCGTCCATTCACCGCGAGGGAGCTGGAGTTCCGGGACGCATTGTCCCGGCGACTACTGGGAGGGTCGTCCTCGGGGCGCGACGGCGTCGCGTCCTCGATCGAGAGTGGTGCGCTCGGGTCTGGCTTCAGGTTGTAGGCGAAACCGATTCGCGTCATCCGGTCCGGGCCTGCTCGTGTTCCTTCACTGGAACGATCGCCTCACCGTGCGGCGACTCCGGGCTTCCGTTCGACCAACTCGCGATCGTGCGCTGTCTCCTCTCGCGTGAGGCAAAGCAAAGGCGATGCCATTTCGATGGCGCGGAAGATAAAATCAGCGGAAGGGAGAAGCAATGATTTTTTCGCGGAGTCTCGAAAAAAAACTTCGGCGGACGAGGAACGAGGACGAAGGACCGAGGAAATTTTTCAGAAAGGATTCTCTCTGATCGAATTCCTCGGTCCTCCGTCCTCGTTCCTCGTTCAGACTTTGTGATATCTGACTCTCGCCGCCTCTCGTCGGTCTTCGGCGTCGTAGATCTCGAAGTCCGAGAAAAAGGCCGGCGCTTCCGCTCCAAGGAGGCGGATGAGAGCGACGGCGCAGCGGCGAATCTCCAGCTCCGCGCCTTCGCCGGCTCGAAGCTCCAGCATCGTCCGCCACGAACGCGCGTTCGCGGTGACCACGATCTTTGTCTCGGTCGCGTTGGGGAGAAGGCTCCTCGCCGCCTCGCGCGCCATTTTCCTCCGGTGGATCTTGTCCGCCACCCACCCGTATCGCTCCATCAGTCGGCTCACCATGTCCACGTAGGCGCGCTGAGCCTGCTCCGTCTGTTGGCGCCAGGCCGACTCGAGCGCCTCGTCGCCGATGATCGCGGGCGGAACGACGAAGTGCGCCTCCGACTCGTCCACGTAACGCTGCGAGAGCTGCGAGAACGCGAAGCCGGCGCGATGCCGAACTAACTCGTGGGTCAGCGAGCGGCTGACTCCCTCGAGAAGAACGGAATAGTTCGCGTGCTCGAGAACGCTTCCGTGTCCCTGCCGCTTGATGTTCTCCAGATATTCTCCGGTCGATCGTTTGGCCGGATTGCGCTGGCTCATGTAGCAGAGGCGGCCGGCGAATTCCGCGAGACGCTCGCCTCCGCTCGCCTCGCCAAGCCATTCCACAGGGAGATGATCTGGCTGGGTGAAGCTCGGACGCGAGATGATGGTGAGCCGGGGTTCGTAGAAGAGCAAAGGGATCGGAGGGAGCGAAGGGGATCGAAGCAATCGAGCAGGGAGGAAGCTACTCTGACACCAGCGACAATCGGAAGCGCGAGTAACCACGTTCGCGCTCGATCGCATCGAGCGCCGCTCGCGCCGATTCGGGAAGCGGAGGGAGCGACGGGTCATATTTCACATCCTCGATCGGCTGCTGTCCGGCGATCGGGACTTTCACTCCCGGATTGAAGACGCCGGCGGGATCGAAGGCGGCCTTCACACGCGCGAAGGTCTCCACGGCTTCCGCGCTCCAGGTTCGCGGCACGAGCGGCGTGCGAAGGCGTCCGTCTCCGTGCTCTCCCGCGAGCGTTCCGCCAAGGGTCGCGACGAGCGACGTCACTTCTTCCAGCAGTCCCGCGACCTCACTGCGCCACGACGGCTCGCGCACGTCGATGAGCGGATTCACGTGGACGTGGCCGTCGCCGGCATGGCCAAATATCACACCGCGGATGCCGCGCGACTCGAGCGCTGAGCGCACACCCTCGACGTAGGCGGGCAGTCGGTCCGGCGGAACGGCGCCATCCTCGATGAACTGCATCGACTTGAGATGAGGATCGAGGCGCGAGAGGATCGGGCTCGCCGCGTGGCGCAATGCCCAGAGCTCGCGCTCGGTGGATGCATCGAGCGCGATGCGCACGGTGGTCGCCCCCGCCGCCGCACAGGCGTCCGCGATCGACCGCGCGCGCTCGTTCGCCTCCGAGGCGCGCCTGCCTTCGACCTCGACGAGAATCGCCGACTCCGTCTCCGCCGGAAGGAACCGCGCGCCACCGAGGGCGGCGACGTCGAGAAACGTTCGATCGAGAAGCTCCGACGCACTCGCGCCGCCTTCACGAGTCGCACGAGCGCCGTCGACGGCCGCGTCGAGAGATGAGAACGCGGCGAGCACACTCGCCGTCGCCGCCGGGATCGCATCGAGCGCGAGCTCCACCGCCGTGATGAGGCAGAGCGTTCCCTCGGACCCAATGATCACGTCCACGACGTCCCCGGACCGCGCGAACTCCGCGAGCGCGTATCCCGACGAGTCCTTTCTTAGGCCGGGTCTCGTCAGTGCCTTCGCCGTGGTGATCGATGGCGCGGCATTCGAGAAGAAACGATCGACAGCGCGAGGGAACGCGGTCGGATGCTCGCCGCGTCGGATCACCGCGCGCTCTCCGTCAGCGAAGATGCACTCGGCCGCGCTCACCCACGCGCGCATTGCGCCGTACCGCAGCGTTCGCGCACCGGCGGCATTCGTCGCCGCCATCCCGCCGACCGTGCAGAAGGCGCCGCTCGATGGATCGACGGGAAACCGGAGTCCATGCGCGTGCGCCGCGGCATCCACCGCTCCGCGCAGCGCTCCTGCTCCGACCCAGACACGGCGACTCGTCGAGTCGACGTCTCCGATCGCGTTCAGCCGGCTCAGGTCAACGACGATCGCGTCCCCGATGGCACCACCGGCCATCCCGCTTCCGGATCCGCGGGCGACGAGCGCGACGCCATGCTCGCTCGCCCATCGAACGAGATGGGCAGCGTCATCGG
Source organism: Gemmatimonadaceae bacterium (assembly GCA_035765135.1). Lineage (GTDB taxonomy): Bacteria > Gemmatimonadota > Gemmatimonadetes > Gemmatimonadales > Gemmatimonadaceae > JAICNG01. Next base: position 9,651 of record DASTYE010000217.1, read on the forward strand.
CGTCGGTAGGTACGGCGATGGCGCGAGGGATGGCGCGCGCGATGCCGGCACCTTCCGAGTACACTGCTCGTGCGAGCGCGCCGTCTGTGAAAATTCCGCGGAACTCGGAGGGACCGGTCGTCGGCAAATGAGGAACGAGGACGAGGACCGAGGCAATCTATGGACTATCTCGCGGAGAGTCAGTTCAACGGATTCCTCGGCCGTCGTCCTCATTCCTCATTGCGTTCCGAAGAGCGACTCCAGGTCTGTCGCTCGAGCGACCTGCATCACGGTGCCCATCACCGTCATCGCCTTCGTGGAGTCTCCGGCGCGGAACAGTCCCTCGGCGAGGTAAGTCCCGGTGAGGAGGTAGGCGAGCGGCATGTTCGACGAAGCGCGGTCCACCCATTTTCCACGCGAGATCGCCGCATCGTCACCGCCGTAGACGGTATCCCACAAGGCGCGGGTCCGGCTGACGTCCATCCATCCGATCGGCGAACGGAGAAATCCGTCGTCCGGTCGCACGGGCCTCGGGAGCACCTTGTAGGCGAGGCCGTGCGCGACGACGTAGGGCGACAGACCAAGCGGGCCGGCGATCGACGGCGTCGCCAGGTAGAGCGGTCGTTCGGGAAAGGAGTCGCGGATGAACCGGAGGATCATCAGCTGATCCCGCGTCAGGAATCCGGGCTCGATCCGGGCGACGAGGCTGTCCTTGCGGAAGATCTGCGGCTCGCGGACCTCGACGTACGGCGGGATCTGGTCGGCTTCGGCGATCGTCAGGCTGAGCGGCGGTCCGGGCTTTCGAGGCGCCATGCCGCGGTAAATCTCCGGGCCAGCGCTTTCATCATATTCATATAGCGGGCGCCGGATGATCTGCCTGACGTACCAGTCAGTGTTGAGCAGCGAGGTCACGGCGACGGTGACGTCCTGTCGAATGCCTTCGACGTCCTGAGCGTACCAGAGCGGGAAGGTATCGTTGTCGCCGTTGGTGATGAGGACGCCGTACGGCTCCACCGAGTTGAGGAGGTCGCGAGCCCATTCGCGGGTGAAGGTCTCACCGCGCCGCGACGCGTCACCCCAGTTGCCGATGAGGGGAACGAGCGCGAGCACGAGCACGGGCGATGCGGCCAGCAGCGCGCGTCGTCCTCCCGCGTCAGCAGCTCGCACGAACGGCGATACGGCCGCCGCCATCCGCCGCCAGATCTCGACGAGAGCGATCCCCGCCCACACCCCCCACGCCGAGAAGCTCCACAGGTAGAAGTAGTCCCGATCGCGGACCTCTCGCCTCGAAAAATCGTCGACGCCGAGGCGTTCACCCTGGGACCACCCGAGCTTGAAATTCATGTAGTAGATCAGCACCAGCGTCACCGTGAGCATGAGCGGGCCAAAGTACCAGAAGCTCGCCCGGTCACGACGCCAGTGAACCAGCCCTCCATACAAACCGAGGGCGAGGAAAATCACGGCGAGCGTGCGTTGAAGGCCCGCGGCGTTGCCATCGGAATCGCGGAGCCACTGCCAGCGGAAGTACTCCCACCACATCCCGATCTGTGCGGTGATCGGCGCCTGACGCTCGGAGAGCGGTGGCTTCAGATACTGAATGCGGTTGAAGTTCGGGACGAACCGGTCCACGGTCGCGCTACTGAACAGACAGGAGGTTTCGAGCTTTTCGAGGCACCCGGTCGGCTCGCCGGTATTGAGCGGCGGATGGTGCGCGGAGCGGATCGGTTGCGTCGCGAACGGCGTCATCCCGAACAGGAGTGCCATGGCCGCCACGAGAAGTAGCTTCCAGCGCACGATCGTTGCCGGTCGCCTGACGAGTACGGCAACGGCGACCGCCGGTCCAGCGAGGAACCCGGCCATGTGATTGGCATAGCCGAGTCCGAGCAGGTACGCGATGAGGATGAGGGTGCGGTCGGCGCGGAATCCGTCGGGCGAATCGATCCACCGGAGGATCAGCCAGGAGATCACGGCGAGCCCGAGGAGGGAGATCGTGTAGACCTTCTCGTTGACGACCGACTGGTTCCAGACGGTGAACGCCGTGGCGCCGATGAGCGTGGACACGGCCGCTCCAACCAGGCGCTGCCACCGCACCTCGATCCAGGTTCGGAGGACGCGGTCGCTGACCAGGAACCAGAGTCCCGCCGCCAATGCACTCGTGATCGCCGCGAGCAGGTTCACACGCTCGGCCACGGTCGGCGCGATGGGGAGGATCGTGAACACTCGTCCGATGAGGACGAAGAGCGGATTGCCTGGCGGATGGGGGAGGCTCATCCGGTAGGCGGCGGCGATGTACTCGCTCGCGTCCCACATCGCGGTGGTGGGCGCGAGCGTGACGACGTAGAGGGCGAGTACGATGGCCGACGCGATTCCGGCGGCGAGGTATGGGGGCCGCTCGATGGTCGCCGCCCTGGCGGGTGTTGTCACAGTCCGAGGTCGCTCACACGCGGTGGATCGACCGCGTAGTCGTAGAATCCCTTGCCCGACTTTCTCCCGTACATGCCGGCGAGCACCATCCGCTTGAGCAGCGGCGGCGGCGCATAACGAGTCTCGCGGTACTCATCGAACATGATCTCGGCGATCTTGTAGGTCGTGTCCAGCCCCACGAAATCCAGCAGGGTGAACGGGCCCATGGGGTAGCCCGTCCCGAGCTGCATCCCCTTGTCGATGTCATCGACCGATGCAACGCCACGCTCGAGCTGCGTGATCGCGTCGAGCAGGTAGGGTACCAGCAGCAGATTCACCACGAATCCGGAGTTGTCCTTCGCTCGAATCGGTTCCTTCCCGAGTCGCTTCGCGAACTCGTAGGCCGTTTCGAACGTCGCCGGGCTGGTGGTGACGGTGCGCACCACCTCCACGAGCTTCATGACCGGGACGGGATTGAAGAAATGGAGGCCCACCATGCGGTCGGGGCGCGTCGTGGCGGCGGCCATCGCCGCAATGGTGAGGCTCGAGGTGTTGGACGCGAAGATCGTGTGCGCCGGGCAGAGGGCGTCGAGCTCCTTCCACAGCGCGTTCTTCACCTCGAGATCTTCGACCACGGCTTCGATGACGATGTCGCAGTCGCGCAGGTCGGCGACGGTCGTGGTGAACGACAGCCGCGCGAGCGTCTGATCGCGCTGGTCAGCGGTGACCTTGCCGCGCTCGACCCCCTTCGCGAGCGATTTCTCGATGCCGCCGCGCCCTCGCTGACAGAGCGGCTCGGAGACTTCGCGGACTTTGGTCGTGAACCCGGACTGCGCGGCGACCTGCGCGATGCCGCTCCCCATGAGTCCGGCGCCGAGGACGCCGACGGTAGATATGGAAGCCATTGCCGTATTATCGAGATTCTCCAGGAATGCGGAGTCCGGAATGAGGAGGGAAAGCTATCGGCGGGCTGTTAGCCTTGCCAGCGGCCTCTAGCCGCAGATGACGCAGAAGGCCGCAGAAACGGCAAACGGCAACGTCAACGCCTCATTACGGATGCCACGGATCTTGAACGGCGAAACGGCACGGATGCGGCAACCTGCAGGAACTTTTGAAACGGCAAACGGCAAGTTGAAGAAACCGGCCAAGCGACTAAGCCACCGCGACCCTTACTGGGTAGGCTCTCACAAAACTTTTCGCAGTTGCAGTGAATCCGCGCCGTTTCGCCGTTCTGCGTCATCTGCGGCCCACGGAGCTAGGGCTTGAGCAGGGTGCGCGTCGCGCGGTCCACGAGCGCCTCGATCGCCGTGCCGAGCGGCCGTGGAGCGCGGGGCTCACGCGTCTCGACGCGGTCGAGCACCTGCTCCAGGGCGAGCTGCGCGCGCGCCGCGACACTGCGGTGGCTGCGCGCGACGCCGTAACCGGTGACGGCGCCGACGATCGCCGGGGCGATCGCGGCCAGTGGAAAGAATCCGAGCGCGAGGAGCGTTCCTCCCGCCGCCACCCCCACGACCGTGGCGGCGCTCGCTCCCGCCAGGCGACCCGTCCGCACATTGGACAAGTCCGCCTCCAGCCTCACGAGTGAGCGGCGCTCATCGACCGGCACCACC
>DASTYE010000218.1:0-5987 GCA_035765135.1 Gemmatimonadaceae bacterium
AAACGGGTCACGGGCCAGGGGCCAAGGGCCAAGGGTCTGGAAAGGCGCGGCGCCGCGTCGCGGCTGCCGCGCTCATCCGATGAGCAAAACGGCTGCGCTCACGCGCAGCCGTTTTGCCTTTCCACACCCTTGGCCCCTGGCCCTTGGCCCCTGGCCCTTGGCCCCTGGCCCGTAGGGCCCTTCGGGCCCTACTGCACCGCGTTGATCATGTCGAAGATCGGCAGGTACATGGCGACGACCATGCCGCCGACCACCACGCCGAGGAACACGATCATCATCGGCTCGAGCAGCGACAACAGCGCGCTGACGGCCGCGTCCACTTCCTCGTCGTAGAAGTCCGCGATCTTCGAGAGCATCTCGTCGAGACCACCGGTCTGCTCGCCGACGGCGATCATCGAGATCACCATGGGCGGGAACACTTCCGACTTCGCGAGCGGCGCCGCGATCGTGTCACCGCCGGCGATCGAGGAGCGAGACTGCATGATCGCGTCGTGAATGACGCGGTTGCCCGCGGTCTTCGCCGTGATCTCCAGGCCATCGAGAATCGACACGCCCGACGAGATCAGCGTGCCGAGGGTGCGCGTGAAGCGCGACACCGCCGACTTGCGGATGACGTCGCCGAGCACCGGGAGCTTGAGCATCATGCGGTCGATGTTCAGCTTGCCGCCGGGTGTCGCGTAGTAGCGCTTGAACATGAAGCTGCCGCCGATCACGCTGGCCAGCACCGCCCACCAGTAGCCCTGCAGGAACTGCGACATCCCGATGACGATGCGGGTCGGGAGCGGGAGGGCGAGGTTCACCGACGCGAACATCTGCTCGAACGTCGGAATGACGAACACGAGCAGCACGACGATCGCGATGACGGCGACACTGATGATGACGCCGGGATAGATCATGGCCCCCTTCACCTTTCGTATGAGGGCGTCGTTCTTCTCCATGAAGATGGCGAGGCGCGACAGAATCGTGTCGAGAATACCGCCTGCCTCACCGGCGGCCACCATGTTCACATAGAGCTCGCTGAAGGCCTTCGGGTGCTTGCCGAGCGCGTCGGCCACCGTATGTCCCGACTCCACGTCGTAGACGACCTGGCGGGTGACTTCCTTCAGCGACTTGTTCTCGCTCTGCTTGGAGAGGATGTCCAGCGCCTGAACGAGCGGCAGACCGGCGTTGATCATCGTGGCGAACTGGCGCGTGAAGATGACGATGTCGCGCGTCTTGATCTTTCCGCGTGCGCCCTTCCGGCTCTGCTCCTGGTCGACTTTCACGACGATGAGCTTCTGGCGACGCAGCTGCGCGACGACGTCCTCGCGCGTATTCGCGTCCATCGTCGCGGACTTCAGATCGCCGCTCAGCGTCCGCGCCGTGTATGCAAACGTAGGCATGGAATCTCCTCTCTAGTCGTGCAGTTGCTGCTTACCGCCGTGCGGCGGAGGCGAGCTTCTGGTTGGGCAGACCGGGCTTCTGGCCGCCCTTCCCGTCTCCGGCGCCTTCGTCACCCAGCACCGGCTGTCCGATCATGCGCAGGAACTCGTTCGGATCGCCCGAGACGCGAAGACACTCGTCGGCCGTCACCTCGCGCGACATGTACAGCTGATACAGCGCGTCGTTCAGCGTCTGCATTCCGAACTTCTTTCCCGACTGCATGAGCGAGTAGATCTGGTGGATCTTGTCCTCACGAATCAGCGCCCGAATCGCGGCCGTGACCACGAGGATCTCGGCGGCCATCACGCGGCCGCGTCCCTTCGCCCGCGGGAGGAGCGTCTGCGTCACGATCCCCTCGAGCACGAACGCGAGCTGCGCGCGCACCTGCGACTGCTGGTGCGACGGGAAGACGTCGATGATGCGGTTGATCGCCTCGGCCGCCGAGTTGGTGTGGAGCGTGGCGAACGCGAGGTGACCGGTTTCGGCAATGGTGAGCGCAGCCTGGATCGTCTCCAGGTCGCGCATCTCACCGATCAGAATGACGTCGGGGTCTTCACGCAGCGCGTACTTGAGCGCGTTGGCGAACGACTTGGTGTCGCTCCCCACCTCGCGCTGGTTGACGATGCAGTTCTGGTGGCGGTGGATGAACTCGATCGGGTCTTCGACGGTGATGATGTGGCCCCGGCGCTCGCGATTGATCTTGTCGAGCATGGCGGCCAGCGTCGTCGATTTACCGGAGCCCGTTGGCCCGGTGACGAGCACCAGCCCGCGCGGCTTCTCCGCCATCTTCGCCACCACGCCCTGCAGCCCCAGCTCCTCGAACGTGCGGATGTTGAACGGAATCTGCCGGATGACCAGCGACACGCAGCCGCGCTGCTTGAAGCAGTTGCCGCGGAAGCGCGCCAGGTTCTGGATGCCGAACGAGAAGTCGAGCTCGTCCTCGGTCTCGAACCGCTTCTTCTGGTTCTCGGTGAGGATCGAGTACGCGAGCGTCAGCGTGTCCTTCGGCGTGAGCACGTAATCGACGTTCGAGTTCTGGATGTCGCCGTCGATGCGCATCTTCGGGCGCTCGCCCGCCGTGATGTGCAGGTCGGATGCGTCACGCTCGATCATCTCCTCGAGGAGTGATCGGAGATTGACGCCGGCTGGGACTGCTGCGGGTGCCGTCATAAACCCAAGGGGTCAAAGGGATCGAAGGGATCGACGGGATCGAGGGGAGGGTTCGAAGGGCGAAGTCCCGTGGACCCCGATGACCCCTTCGACCGCCTTCGATCCCTTCGCATCAACTGCTCGTCTCTCGTACGACTTGCTCCACCGTCGTTATGCCTTTCAGGACCTTCAACAGGCCGTCCATGCGGAGGGTGAGCATCCCGCCTTCGACGGCCGCTTCCTTGATTTCCTGCGCGCCCACGTTCTGCAGAATCAGCTTCCGCAGCCGCTGGGACATCGCCATCACCTCGTAAATGCCCTGACGTCCCTTCAATCCCGAGCCGTTGCACGCGTCGCATCCCTCACCCTTGAAGAACGTCAGGTCCCAGAGGCGGGTATCGAGCGTGTAGTGGTCGCTGTACGGCTTGGCGTGCTTCGTCGACGTCTTCTTCGCGTTCTCGATCGCCTCTTCCGTGAACTGCATGGAGCGGAAGGTCGCGTTCTCGGGAATCTTGAGCGCGCGCATCTCGTCGGGATCGGCGGCGTAGGACACCTTGCAGTTGTTGCAGACACGACGAACGAGTCGCTGCGCCAGCACGAGATTGAGCGCCGAGGCCACGTTGAAGGGCTCCAGCCCCATGTCGAGCAGACGGGTCACCGTCTCGGGAGCGGAGTTCGTGTGCAGCGTCGACATGACCAGGTGGCCGGTGAGCGCCGCCTTGATCGCGATGCCGCCCGTCTCCAGGTCGCGGATCTCGCCGACCATGATGATGTTCGGGTCCTGGCGCAAAAACGCTTTCAGCGCGGCCGCGAACGTCATCCCGATGTCCGTGCGCACGAGCACCTGGTTGATGCCGAACAGGTTGTACTCGACCGGATCCTCCGCCGTCATGATGTTGACGTCCATGGTGTTCACCTTGGACAGGGCGGAGTACAGCGTCGTCGTCTTTCCCGATCCGGTGGGGCCGGTGACGAGCACCATCCCGTAGGGATTCATCACCGCTTCCATGAGCTCGCTTTCGGCGCGCGGCTCGATGCCGAACTTCTCGAGCTCGAGAGTGAGGTTCCCCTTGTCGAGAATTCGAAGCACGATCTTTTCGCCGAACAGCGTCGGCAGCGTGCTCACGCGGAAGTCGATGACCTTCTTTCCGATCTTCAGCTTGATGCGTCCATCCTGCGGCACGCGACGCTCGGCGATGTTGAGCTGCGCCATGATCTTGAAGCGCGAGATCAGGGCCGCCTTGAGCTTCAGGGGCGGCTTCATGATCTCCTGCAGCGCTCCGTCGACGCGGTAGCGCACGCGCATCTCGTGCTCGTAGCACTCGAAGTGGATGTCGGAGGCGCCGCGTCTCACGGCATCGGTGAGGATGCCGTTGATGAGCTTGACGACTGGCGCGTCATCGATGGCGGCGGCGAGCGCCGCCGCTGACATCTCTTCTTCTTTTTCCTCGAGAACCTCGACGTCGCCTTCGGTCTCGCTGTCGATGTCCTTGAGCAGCGTCTGGAGCGCGGCGTCCGACGATTCGTAATGCTTCTCGACGGCGTTGCGGAGCGTGTACTCGCCCGCGATCACCGGGAAGATGTCGTAGCGCGTGATGAACTTGAGGTCGTCGATGACGCCGAGGTTGGTCGGATCGGCCATCGCGACGGTGAGTGTGCGTCCGTCGCGCTTGAGCGGGAGCACGAGGTGCTTCGTCGCCAGATCGGCGGGGATCAGCTTGGCGATGCGCGGATCCACCTCGAAGCGGGAGAGGTCCACCGCCGGCATGCGGAACTGCCGCGCCAGCATTTTGGTGATGTCCGTCTCCTGCACGTAGCCCAGCTTGACGAGCGCGTAGCCGAGCCGCGTTCCGTTCTGCTTCCCCTCGAGCAGCGCCTTGTCGAGCTGCTCACGCGAGACGAGCCCCTCTCTCAGGAGGAGATCACCGAGGCGCACACCAGTCGCGGCTGCCGGAGCGGTCATGAGGGCGAATGCGGATTGCGGGATGCGGAATGGTTACCGCGGCACGCGACGACTCCGCGACTCGGATGACGATTCGCGGCGAGGCGTGCTAACTCTTGCGCCTACGGGAGATGGACGCGGTGTGCCCGAAAACGTCACGTATGGAGCGAGGGCGCGCGCCATGGCTGGACCCACCCCTCTGACGCGTTGAAAGCCGTCGAGGGAACCGAAGGCTCCGAGGGAGTCGCGATCGGCCACGATCCGGCTCGCCAAGGCAGGCCCGATGCGCGGAAGGCGAAGGAGCGACTCGGCCGGAGCGATGTCGACGTCGATGGGGATCGAGGGGGGCGTGGGGGTCGAGGGCGGGAGGCGAGGGGTCCTCACCCTGGATCCCCTGGATCCCCTCCACTCCCTCGCGGAATCCACGGCCGCGATTTGCGCTCGCAGCGACGCCCGCGCACTTGGAGCCGGAGCGTCGTCGGGTCGCGACGCGCGATAGAAGCGCACGCCCGCGCCGAGAAGCGTGACTGCCGAAAAGAAATAGAGTGCGTTGCGCTCGGATGGAGTCACCCGCGAACGATGCGGTTCCGGAGCGCGACGACGTCATCCTGCTGTGGCACGGCGGATAGATGAGTTCCGCCCCGAGGCGTACGGCGAGTGTAAGCGCCGGATCGTCGCCTGACCTGCTCCTAACATCTCCTCCATCCTTCTTGACGCGCTCCTTACCGTGTGCTAGAGACTGTTGGCGGAAAAGCACTGGATTTCTCACAGAGTGGCGCCGGGGAAACTCAACCCACCGCGACATGCCTTTGGCATCGGCCCGGTCTTGCCCTGTCCCTCGTCTCATTCGCGCGAATGGGCTGAGTGACGCCCGACCGAAACGCCCATTTCAGCCTCCATGACCGCCCGTCGCGATGCCGAACGACGGGTTGCCAGGCGCTTACGCGCCGCGCCGCCACCCACTCCGCACCAGCCTTTGCAGCGCCGTGTGGGTGCGGGTTAACTCGCGAGTTAAACCAACGTTGCATAGTCGTACGACCAATCAGCGGCCGCGAGATGCGTTGACCATTGGCTCGTGGCTGCCGCTGTATCGCCTCCCCAAGAGAGACGCCAGGAGACAATCAGCATGAGAACATTCACCAAGTTTGTTACCGCGTTACTGTCTGTCGCGATTGTGCCAGCAGCCTACGCACAGCAGCCAACCACCGTGTCGGGTCAGGTCACCGCATCCGTCGGCGGGACACCGCTCGCCGGCGCGCAGGTATCGATTCCCACTCTGCGTGTGGGCGCGACGACGGATACCGAGGGCCAGTACAGCTTCACCGTTCCAGCCAGTGCGACGGGCGAGGTCACGCTCACGGTCCGCCGGCTCGGCTACGTGTCGCGCTCCGTACCGATCTCCCTGACCGGAGCCCCGGTCCGCCAGGACTTCGCGCTCGAGGTCGGAGCCACCGCGCTCGCCGAAGTTGTTGTA
>DASTYE010000219.1:0-55130 GCA_035765135.1 Gemmatimonadaceae bacterium
GGTGTGGGGTCGCGCGGCGGCGGCGTATGGTCGCGCGCTTCGACAAGGCGGGTTGAGCAGCGCCGATCGTTATACGTATGGCACCATTCTCATGCGCCTGGGGCGATATCGAACGGCGGCCCGCGTGTTCGCGGGAATTCAGAGGCCTACCGACCTCGTTGCCGCCGCGTCGTACCAACGTGCGCGAGCGTTACTCGGCTCTCGTCAGCCTCGGGGCGCCAGAACGGTCCTGCAACAGCTTCTGCGTCGCTTCCCTCGAGACACCGTGGCCGGGGCCGCTCTCATCCTGCTTGCCGATCTGGCAATGGATGAGCGGCGTGACGCATCCGCTCGAGCGGCGCTTCGCGATGCATACACGCGGTTCCCGACGATCTCGCAGGCGCCGCAGGCGCGGTTTCGCGCCGCGGTACTGGCGTTTGCCGCCGGCAGATACCGGGCAGCCGCCAACGAGCTCGATACTCTCCTTGCGCTTCACCCGAGCGCGGAGGATGGCATGGCGGCTCGCTACTGGATGGGGCGCGCGCTCCTGGCGATCGGTGATACCTCGACGGCGATGGCGCGATGGCGCACCGTCGCCGCCGAGTACCCAATGACCTATTACGGCGTGCTCGCGGCGCAGCGACTCGGCGAGCTACCGTGGGCACCACCCGCAGCGCCGGATTCGTTCGCGGAGATCGAGAGCCTCACCGAGGCGATGGATCGAGTGAACCAACTCGAAAAGCTCGGTATGGAGAGCGAGGCCCGCACCGAGCTTGAAATTCTCGCCGAATCGGCGGACTCGAGTGAGGAGCGGCTCCTCGCGACCGGGTATCTGATGCGCGAGCACGGACTCGTTTCTCGAGCCGTGCAGATTGGGACGCAGGCGATTCGTGCGTCACCAAACATTGATGCGCGTGCGTATCGGCTCGTCTATCCGATCGTACACCGCGAGGCAATCATCCTCGAGTCGCGACGACGTAACCTCGATGCCGCGCTCGTGGCGGCCATCATCAAGCAGGAGTCCGGATTCAATCCTCGCGCGACGTCGAGTGCCGGAGCGCGAGGGTTGATGCAGATGATGCCGGCAGTCGGTCGGGCGGTGGCGCGAAGCATCGACGTCCCGGAGTGGCGGACCGAGCTGCTGTATCAACCGGACATCAATCTTCAGCTCGGAATCAGGCACCTCGAGGCATTTATCTCCCGATACGACGCCCCCTATGCGCTCGCGGCGTACAATGCTGGAGAGACGCGCCTCAAACGTTGGCTCAAGCGCCCCGGAGCACGGGATCCCGAGATGTTCGTCGAGCGCATCCCGTTCACGGAGACCCGGGACTACGTTCGGATCGTCCTACGGAATCGGGCGATGTATCGCGCGCTGTACACGTGGTGAGCTTCCCGGCGAGCGACTGAACGCGGTATGGGCGACACCGGCGCGTTCTCCCTTCGCCACGAAATGGTGCGCAAGGGATGGCATGCGCTCTCCGTTGTCGTGCCTGTGGGCTACGCCAGAGGAATGGCGCGGCCCTTTCTCATATGGATGCTGGCCGCCGCGCTCGTCGTAGCGATGGTCGTCGAGGTTGCTCGCGCGCGGAGCGCGGTGGCACGAAGTGCGTTCAACACGGGCTTTGGTGCTCTCCTGCGCGAACACGAATCACGCGGCGTATCGGGCGCGACGTGGCTGGTTCTCGCGTTCCTCATCGCCGTCATCGCATTTCCAGCGGATATTGCCATCGCGGCTATGTGCGGAGTGGCACTTGGCGACGCGGCAGCGGCAATCGTTGGTCGCACTCTGAGCGGCGCGCGTCCGCATCAGGGGAAGTCACTTGCGGGCAGCGCTGCATGTGTTGCGGCGACTGCGCTCGCTGCGCGGTGGATCGCGGATTTCACGTGGCGAGAGGCGTTGGTCGCGGGGATTCTCGCGTCGATTGCGGAGCGACCGAGACGTCCGCTGGACGACAACCTTCGCATCACACTGGCGGTCGGATGCGGTATCCTGTTGTGGCGCATGGGGTTCTCTTGACAAAATATCGGGCTGCACATATATAGGGCCCGCGAGCCAGCTTCGGCCCGCTCCGCCGCAACGTGGCGACGGAACCGTATCATCCCGCAGGAGGCAGCTCGAATGGCCAGAGGGAAAGTCAAATGGTTCAATGACGCCAAGGGTTATGGCTTCATTGAGCAGGAGAGTGGCGAGGACGTCTTCGTGCACTTCTCCGCGATCGCGATGGAGGGATTCAAGACTCTGTCGGAAGGACAAGAGGTCGAGTTCGAGATTCGCACCGGAGAAAAGGGGCTGCACGCCGCGAACGTGGTGCGAGTCTGACGTCCAGCCAGACTCTCGGCCGTTCGACCCTGTCTGCGCCTGCCGTCTTCGGCAGGCGTTGACGTTTTAGTAGCTTTGGAGGATGACGCAGCCTCCGTCGCCCCCCCGACTTTTCCTCATCGATGGCTACGCGCTGATCTATCGCGCGTTCTTCGCGCTCATCTCGCGACCGCTCACGACCAGTCGCGGTGAGAACACGTCAGCTGCGTGGGGAGTCGCGAACTTCCTCCAGCGCCTGCAGGCCGCCTATGCCCCCGAGTACCTCGGCTGGGTTCACGATTCCGGGCTCTCGTTCCGACATGAGCGCTACCCGGCGTACAAGGCGACGCGGCAAAAGCTGACCGAGGAGCTCCAATCGGATTTCGATCGGGGGATGGAGCGTATCGCCGAGATGCTGAGCGCGTATCGCATTCCCATTCTTGCGCTCGAGGGCTACGAGGCCGATGACGTGATCGGGACATTGGCGCGCCAGGGAGTGAGCGCGGGCGTGAACGTCGTAGTCGTTTCCGGCGATAAGGATTTTCAGCAGCTCGTGCGATCAGGAGTCTGGGTACTCAACCCCGGACGTGGCGGTGCGGGAGCCGTGGAAGAGCAGTGGGTGAGCGTGGAGAACGGAAGCGAGCGCCTTGGGGTGCATCCAGCGCTCGTCACGGATTTTCTGGCACTCGTCGGGGATTCATCCGACAACGTTCCGGGTGTTGTCGGGATCGGCGACAAGACCGCGCGGGATCTCGTTCAGCAGTTCGGCACTATCGAGTCGATCCTCGCGCATGCCGGCGAGATCCAGAAGAAGCGGCCGCGAGAGGCATTGCTCGATCCCGAGAACGTCACTCGCGCTCGACTCTCAAAGGAATTAGTGACGATTCGCGACGATCTCCCTATCACACTCGATCTGGAGCAGCTTCGCGTTCAGCAGCCTGATGTCTCGCGCCTGCGGTCGCTGTTCGTGGAGCTGGAGTTCCACAACCTCGCGCGTGACTTGCCCGCCGATGTCGTCGCTGCTCCGGAGCGCCCGCCAGTTCAGTACGAAACCGCCGACAGCGTCGAGCGCATGCGCGAGATCATCGCGCTGGCTCGACGCGCCCCGCACATCGCGATCGACACCGAGGTAGTGCCCGACATCGATTCGCCAATCGAGAGCGATCCGCTTCGGTCCACCCTCGTTTCTCTCTCGATCGCGGTTTCGCCGGGTGAGGCGTATTACCTGCCGCTTCGGCATCGCTCTCGAACGGTGACGCAGGGCGAACTTCTGATCGACCTTCCTGGCGATCGCGCGCCGACCGACGCCCTCAGGGATCGTGGACTCGTGATGGGGGGCGACGAGGCAGTCACCGCCGAAGGGAGCATGCGCGCCAGCGCCGCCGTGGATGAGCCTCTGACGAAGCCGTCTCGTCGGAAGAAAGCATCCGCGACCGCGTCGCGCACGGAACCGGATTCCATAGCAGCACGAGCACTCGCGCGTGGCAAACCGGTGGTGCGCAACCTGCCCGCCCTCGACTCTCCGGAGATGGCACCGCTGCGAGATCTGCTCGAGGATGAAGCGGTGATCAAACTGGCTCAGAACGCGAAGTTCGACCTGCTCGCCTTCCGACGCGCAGGCATCAATGTGCGTGGCCTGGCATTCGATACGATGATCGCGAGCTACGTGCTCGACCCGGGCCGGCGATCGCATGGACTGGATGTCCTCGCTCTCGAGTTCCTCGATCATCGAATGACCTCCATCCAGGAGCTATGCGGCCGCGGGAAGTCGGTGATTCCCTTCGATGAGTGTCCGATCGAGTGCGCGCGTGACTACTCGTGCGAGGATGCGGATATGACGTTGCAGCTGCGTGAGCTCTTCGCGCCGCAGCTGGAGACGTACGGTCTCTCGCCGCTATTTCGGGAAATCGAGATGCCGCTTGTCGAAGTCCTGGCGCGAATGGAGTGGGAAGGAATCTCGATCGACCTCGAGTGGTTTCGCTCGCTGAAGACACGGTTTCAGGCCGAGCGACAGGCGGTCGAACGCGAGATCTACGAGATCGCCGGAACGGAGTTCAACATCAACTCGAATCTCCAGCTTCGCGAAATCCTGTTCGACAAGCTTCAGCTGCCAGTTCTGAAGCGTACTCCCACCGGACCATCGACGGATGCCAGCGTGCTTCAGGAGCTCGCCGAGCAGGGGCACGCCCTCCCCGAGCGGCTCATGGAATACCGCGAGCTGTCGAAGCTCGAAAGCACGTATCTCGATACGCTTCCGGCACTGGTGCATCCCGATACGCAACGGCTGCACACGTCCTACGGTCAGACCGTGGCGACGACGGGACGACTGTCGTCGAGCGATCCGAATCTCCAGAACATTCCCATTCGTCGCGAGCTCGGGCGTGACATTCGCCGAGGATTCATCCCGCGCACCGGATGGAAGCTGCTCGCCGCCGACTATTCGCAGATCGAGCTGCGACTTCTCGCTCACCTCTCGAACGATCCAGCCTTCGTCGATGCATTTCGCGCCGGCGGCGACATCCATCGACAGACCGCCGCGATCATATTTGGTGTGCCCGTCGAGTCTGTATCCGCCGAGATGCGCGCACGGGCGAAGACGATCAACTTCGCGACGATTTATGGGCAGGGAGCGCACGCATTGTCGCGGCAGCTCCGCATCGAGTTCGCGGAAGCGCGCGCATTCATCGCCGCGTACTTCGAGCGCTTCCAGGGGATTCGGCGATATCTCGACTCGATGGTCGAATTCGCTCGAGAGAACGGGTACGTACAAACCATCTTTGGCCGCCGGCGATATATTCCCGAGCTGCGCGATCGAAATTTCAACGTGCGAGCGTTCGGGGAACGCACCGCGGCGAACTCTCCGATTCAGGGCTCAGCGGCCGATCTCATCAAGATCGCAATGATCCGCATCGATCAGGCGCTCCGATCTGGAAAGCTCCGCGCGAAGATGCTGTTACAGGTACACGATGAGCTGGTCTTCGAGGCACCCCCCGAGGAGCTCGAGCAGGTGACCGAGATCGTTCGGCGCGAAATGGAACAGGCCGCGGTACTTTCCGTGCCCCTGGTCGTCGATATCGGGGTGGGCGATAACTGGTTGGATACCAAGGGGTAACGGAGACACCGAGCCGCAGGAACGTCTCATTTTCGGCCAGTCGGGTCTCGCATTCTGCGCCGATTGTCGCATTTCGGCGTGTGCCGTGTGCGGAAACAGCCCCTGAACACATCCTGTAACAGCCTGTGTTACAAGAGGTTAACGGAAACACCGCAAACGGCACCGGCATTGCCTTCCTGGAGGCTGGTTTTCTGCCCCTAACCACCGAAGGTAACGGTCTCCATGGTTCGCCATAAACGCACTTCAGGGTTCACCCTGATCGAGCTCCTGATCGTGGTGGTGATCATCGGAATCCTCGCGGGGATCGCGATTCCGAAGTTCGCCAACACGAAGGGCAAGGCATACGCCGCCTCAATGCGCAGCGACCTGCGCAATCTCGCTGTCGCGCAGGAGTCGTACATGTACGATAACTCGACTTACGCGAGCTCACTGGCCGCGATGGGCGTGACGCCGTCCAACGGTGTTACGATCACGATCGGCGTCGCCAACGGGCAAGGCTGGAACGCGCAAGCCGAGCACTACATGGCGAGCCCGATTCGCTGCTACATTTTTGTTGGCAACGCTCCGAACCCGCCGGCCATGACCGACGGCGTGGTGGTCTGCCAGTAACACGGAAGGTACGCAGCGCGGGTGCAGAAACCGTTACGCATCGCAGGCTACGTCGAGTTCGCAAGGCGCCGTGATGGGATGATTCACGCGATGGACGGTGGGCTATGGCTCCATCGTCACGTGTGGAAGGGGCAGAGAATGGCCCATCTCGTGTCGACCGACCGCCAACGACTGCTCGAATTCGGCCACACCATCGGGCTGCCCGAGGAGCGCCTTCAATTCAAGCCGCTGAAGGACCCCCGCACCGGGATCCGGCGCGACGCCTGGCACTGGGACCTCGCTGGACGATGGCTGCCTCCCAAGGCGGATGAGGAATGAGGACAAAGGAATGAGGAATTCGATCGAAGATGATCGAATTCCTCATTTCTCTGTCCTCATTCCTCTTTCTGCCGTTATGACTCGCTGTTCCGCCTCACGAGCGGCCGCCTCCCCCACGCGTACGTTCACGAATGCCAGCAGGAAGCCGCCGAGAGCGAAGAAGGCAATGACAGAGAGAATCGCTTGTCGGCTCGAGCCGGTCGTGCCGATGACCGATGCGAAGAGCAGCGGCCCGAAAATGCCGGCGAATTTATTGAACACGCTGAAAAAGCCGAAGAACTCGCCGGACTTATGCCGCGGAATCATGTTCGCGAACAGCGACCTCGACAGCGCCTGCGTTCCACCCTGGACCATACCCACCAGCGCCGCGAGCACGTAAAAGTGCGTTGCGGTGCTCATGCGGTAGCCGAGGATGCTGATGCCGGTGTAGATGAGCAGGCCGACGAAAACGGCCCTTTTGGCGCCGATGCGTCCGGCAAGCATTCCGAAAAGAAACGAGAATGGAATTCCCAGAAACTGCACGATGAGAATCGCGGTGATGACGGCGTCCTGTGGAATGTTGAGCTCGGTGGCATACGCGGCCGCCATCTTCTGAATCGTGCTGATGCCGTCGTTGTAGAAGAGAAAGGCGATCAGCATGAGGAATGCGTGGCGATACCCGCGCAACTCGTGAAATGTCTCGCCGAGTCGCACGAAGGCATGTCGCACGACGCTCCCGCGCGGCACTTCGTCAGGTTCGAGTAACCGCGGAGGCTCCGAGACGCCGCGGAAGAGTGGAATCGAGAAGAGCAGCCACCAGACGGCAACGGAGAGAAAAGCCAGCCGCGCGGGAAGCGAAGCCTGATCGGGGGTGAGGCCGTCTCCCGACGGCAATCCGAACCAGGCGGGCTTCTGGATCCACGCGAGATTCAACGCGAGCAGGACTCCGCCCCCCGTGTACCCAATCGCGTAGCCCGCGGTCGAAACGCGGTCCATTTCGCTTTCGCTCGCGATGTGGGGAAGCAGAGACTCGTAAAAGACGTACGTCCCCGCCACTGCGCTCATCGACAGGACATAGAGCGACTCGGCGAGTCGGAGGTCGCCCGAGCCGATGAAGAACATCCCCCCGGTCGAGATCACGCCGATCACGAGGAAGACCGCGAGCAGCTGTTTCTTGCGTCCCGAATAGTCAGCGATCGCTCCCAGCACTGGTGAGAGGAGCGCGACGATGGCGACGCTTATTGCGTTGGCGGTGGCGAGATGCTGGTTCGCGACTTCCGGCGCGACGCCGGCGCCGGCGACCCTGATGAAGTAGATGGGAAAGACGGCAACCATGATGGTGGTTTGCACCGCCGAAGCGGCCCAGTCGTACATCGCCCAGGCTCGCAGCTCGGGGCGATGCAAGCCGAGTCGGTCGAGCAGACGTGCCTTCGTTCCAGACTCGCGTGGCGGGCTTCTATCGGCGGCCGTCTCCATGTCCCTCCGTGCATGTGGCGACCGGGCGTTGACGTCGTGTTCGCGCCGGTGGATGTTTGCGGCATGTCGAAAGCCTGGCGAGCGGCGGGTCATATCCTGCTCGGCTCGATCACCGCCATCCTTGCGGCGTGCGAGCCGACCGACCGGTCCGTGTCCGACACAACAGTGGCACCGCCCGGAGGCGGTGTCGAGGCGGGGTCCGATTCGGGATCCATGGGCCATTGGGACAGCGGCGCCGGTTCCGTGTTTCTCGTTCGCGAGGATTCGGTTACGCGCGCCATCTTTCCCTTGATCAGGCAGCTGGATTCCTCGGCGGTGCTCGATGAGTCGATGGTGCGCGAGCTCGAGGCCGAGGGCATCGCAGCCACGGGAGCTGCCGGGACGCTACGCGTTCGCGGCTTTACGGCCGCGGAAGAGATCTGCACGGCGTGGCCGACCGTCGCGATATCGGCCGACGCTCCACGGGACTGGACCATCGCGTTTCAGCGCGGGGTCGCGACACCGCTGTCGCTGCGGTCGATCGAATCCTTGAAACCCTCCGACTCCGCGCGGCTCGCGGGTCAGATTACCACATTGGCGGCGTCCCTGCCTAACGACACAGCCCGCGCGTTTCGCGGACTTCCGTTCACGGTCCGGGCGGCGCATACGTTCACACCCGCGCCCGGTGTAGAAGCCCTCGTCGCTGAAATCGTCCGCCGCGTGAATGTGGAGGCGAACCCGCGTGAAGAATCGGTGCTCCTCATCGCAGAGCGGATGAGCGGCTCCACCGAATGGCGAACGGCATATGCCGAGCATTCATCCGGTGCCGAGGACGACGTGGAGCGAGCCTCCGCGCTGGTCGCCGTGAAGCTCGCCCCGGCTGCGCTGCCGACGCTGGTCATCGAACGGGCGGGCACCGACTGGGTTGCGTACGCCCTCATCCAGCGCGACGCCGACGGTCAGTGGAGCGAAAGCTGGGAGAGCGCCTATTCCGGTTGCTGAGACGTAGCCGACGCACTCCTCCGCTCGGCGCGAGGTCGAGATCGCCGCTCGGTGACGTCGTGCATGACGCCGCGCAGAAAGTCCCGGAAGCGATGCGACGCGAGAAGATGGAGTGAACCGTACCCGAAGAGCCAAAGGCCCAGGAGAATGCTCAGCAGGATAGAGCGTGGCCACGACCACCCGAGGACGGCGATCACGAGCGTCAGCACGCCGGTGATCACCTGGAGCGCGCCGAAGTACAGGCGATAGCTCACCCGCCACGGACCACCGCCCCACGCGCTGAGAACGGCGGTGCCCCGCGTGATGAGGCCGAGCAAGCCCAGTCGCGCGAATCGCCACGGCGGAGGCATCCGGAAGGACACCTCTCCGGGCGTTCGCCGATGCGTCGTCGCTCCGCGCTCACCGAGAGCGGTCTCGAGTCGGGCGAGAATGGCGTTCGTCTCGCGCACCGTCGGATTGCCGCGCAGCACCAGCGATCGCTTCACGAGATCACCTGATTCCTACGGTTGGCCGAGCGCCAGCGGCGCAGCTCCGCGGCTGCGCCGCATGCCAAGGAGCACGAGCGTGAGCAGGTAGGGAAGCAGAAGGAACAGCTGATATGGAGCACGCCATCCCATGGTCTGAAAAAAGAATTGAAGCGCGCTGACCAGCCCGAACACGAGCGCCGCAATCCCCACGCCGACGGGATGCCACCGACCCAGCACGACGATCGCGATCGCAATGAATCCCCGGCCTGCCGACATCCCCTCGGCAAAGGTCCCTGACTGCGCCAGGACCAGGGATGCACCGCTCACGCCACCGAGCGCGCCGCCGAACAAAACCGCCCCAGCGCGCACCCGTCGCTCGTGAATGCCCACCGCACGAGCAGCCTCCGGAGCCTCGCCAATGGCGCGAAGGGCGAGTCCTCCATGCGTTCGGTACATCCACCACCAAACCGCCGGCACGAGCACGTAGGCCAGGTACGTAAACGGAGGCTGTTCGAATGCAGCCCGGCCCACAATCGGGAGCTGCGAGAGCAACGGGATCGACACCGGCCCCACCGTGGGAATCGTCAACGCCGCCCCCGATGCCCCGTAGATCGATCGGTACAGCGTTCCCGTCACCCCCACCGACAGGAGCGTCACGGCCATTCCGGTGATGATCTGATCCGCCCGCGCACCGACGGCAAAAGCCGCGAATACTGCCGCCGTTGCCACACCGGCCAGGATTGCTACGGCCACGCCGCCCAATGTGCCAGTACTCGCGCCAACGAGTGCTCCAAAGGCGCCGGCGAGAATCACGCCCTCGAGCCCAATGTTCACCACCCCCGCTCGCTCGGCCACGGTCTCACCGAGGGCGGCCAGTGCGAGCGGTGTCGCCGTCCGAACGGACGCTTCGAGCAAGGCCTCGAGCTCGGTCATGCGAGCCCCGGTGACACGTCGCGCGCTCCATGGCCGGCGTCCGCGCTGTCGTCCGGTGACGAAGCGCCGAGCTCGTTAGGTATCGTGCGTGTGGCCGCCAGACGGTCCGCGATCAGAAGTGCGAGGACGATCACCGCCTCGATCGCCGTCACCACGACAGAGGGAATGCCTGCGTCGCGCTGCATTGCGAGCGCGCCCGATTCGAGCCCACCGAACAGGATCGCCGAGGGGACGATCATGATCGGGTCGAGACGTCCCAGGAGCGCGACCACGATCGCCGTGTAGCCGTACCCGGGGGACAGGTTCTCGTAGAGGGCGAACGTCACTCCGGTCACCTCCACCGCCCCAGCGAGCCCGGCAAGCGCCCCGCTGGCGAGGAACGCCGTTCCGACGACGCGTGCGACGTCGATGCGGCCCGCCATCTTCGCGGCGTCAGGGTTAGCGCCAACGGCTCGCAGTCGAAAGCCCGCCGCTGTCGAACGGAGCCACCACCAGAGCACGGGCGCGATGATGAGGGCAATGAGAAAGCCCCCGTGCAGCCGGGTTTCCGCCACGAGCGATGGCAAACGGGCGGCATCCGCGATGGAGGAGCTCTGGGGATAAATGCCAGTCGGTTCCTGCAGTGGGCCGTGAACGAGAAATCCAACGAAGTGCAACGCGACGAAGTTGAGCATGATCGTGGAGATCACCTCGAGGACGCCGCGCCGGCGACGCAAAAGCTCGGCGACTCCGGCCCAGAGCATCCCCGCACCGGCCCCCGCAGCGAGCACGCCGGGTACGAGCAGCACACGCGGCATCTCGTCGAGTAGCAGGGCGAATGCGGTGGCGGCAGCAGCGCCGGCCAGGAGCTGGCCCTCGGCGCCGATGTTCCAGATCCCCGCGCGGAATGCCAGGCCGATACCCAGGCCAGCGAGAAGCAGAGGAGTGGCGCGGACGAGCGTCGCTGAGAACAACGCGTTCGTGCTGCCGAGCGAACCGCGCCAAAGTGCGGACAGTGCGCGGCCGGCATCGTAGCCGCTGATGTGGAGCGCACCCGCGAGCACGACGAGGGAGAGCAAGAGTACGCCAAGGGCGAGCACGACGCTCGACCAGCGCGCGCGTGGAGTTCGCAGCACGCGGCAAGTCTATGCCCGCGTGCCCGGGACCGCACCCCCTGACGCTCGTACGGGCGCGAATCCTTCCGGATCCACGCCCGCCAGTGTGCCGCCGAATTCAGCGAACCGAATCAGTTCTGATGACCGTTCGCCGAAATCGTGATCTTCCGAGCCCGGGCGGCCTGCACCTTCGGGATGTTGATGGTCACCACGCCCCGATCGAACGACGCCTGAATCCGCTCCGCATCGACGCTCTCCGGGAGACGGACGACTCTCTCGAACTCACCCAGAGTACGCTCCGCCACGTAGATCTTGTCTTCCTCACCGTACTCGGACGTCGGCCGTGTGCCGCGGATCGTCAAGGCGCCCTGGTCGAACGTGAGATCGATCGCGTCGTGCGAGGCGCCAGGAACATCCAACGTCACCACGAACGCATCGGGACGCTCGACGACATCCATCGCGGGCAGCCAGGCGCCGGAGTTGCCGAAGCTGCGTGTGAACACCCGATCCAGCTCGCGATTCAGAGACAGCACGCGATCGAGCGTCGGAACGAGAGTGCGCACGGTCATCATACGAGACTCTTCCTCCTGTCGGCTCCGCTTCGCGGAGGCAGTTGCGTACATCCGCACGTCGGGCCCATTCCCGTCGTGCACCGCGCCAATCGCGAAGCACTCGACATGCCGCCTGATCCGGTCAACCTGGCAAGGCAGCAGCGCTTACCGGCCACCAATACGGCAGCCGGACTGCCATCATGAACGCGCCTGAGTTTCTGCGACGGGGCGGTGGACCAGTCGGCGGATGGCAATGATCCCCGCCAGCGGGCCGAGGGCGAGGACCGCGAAGGCCACCGGCCAACCGGCGCGCTCGACAATAGGTGGGACGAGCTGGATGGAGATGAGCGTGAGCAGGAAGCCGAGGCACGTCTGCATCGTCAGCGCGGTACCGACGGCGTGCGCCGGAACCGATTCAGTTACCAGCGCGCTGAACTGTGCGCTGTCGGCAATGACGAAGAAGCTCCACACCGCGAGAAGGCTGGCGGTTGCCGGCAAGGACATCCCGAAGAAGACGCCGGCGAGCGCGGCGCAGCTTCCGCTCGATGCGAGAGCGATCGTGATCACCCGCTCACGACTCCGGCGGTCCGCGGCCAAACCGCCCCAGACACATCCGGCCGCTCCTATGGCGATCACGAGAAAAACCGTGAGTGCAAGGAGCGACTCGTTCGGCGGCTTTCCACTGGCCGCGACGCTCGCGGCGAGAAACGCCGGTATCCAGGTCCAGAACGAGTACAGCTCGAACATGTGTCCCAGGTAGCTGCCGGTGACCAGACGCCAACGCGGAATTCGCGCGACGGTCCCGACGAGCCCCCACGAGAATGGACGTGGCGCAAAGGGATACGGTCCGTCGTGATAAGCGGCGGCGATCACACCGCCACCGGCAAGGGCGAACAACGAGGACACGACGATCACTGTGGACGTTTCCTGCCACGCGAATGCCTTTACGAGGAAAGGCAGCGCTTTGCCCATCGTCAGGGCACCGACGATGACGCCGATCGCGAGGCCGCGCCGCGATCGAAACCACGTGGCGGCCATTTTCATCGCGGGCGGATACACGCCCGCGAGGAAGAAGCCAGTAAGGAAGCGCGACGTCAGTGCCAGGGCGTACGTGTCGCCAGCCAGCATCAGTGCGTTTGCCGCGGCGCCGAGCGAGGCACAGGTTGCGACATAGTAGCGGGACGGTACCAAATCGGCGAGGTTCAGCACGGCCGCGACAGCGGTCCCGATGACGAAGCCGAGCTGCACCATGGACGTCAGCCATCCGACCTGCGTCGAGTCGAGCGACCATCGCGTCTGGAGCATCGGCGCCACGGCACTTCCGGCGAACCAGATCGACATGCCGAGAAGCTCCGCCGTCGCGACCAAAGTGAGCGCCCGCCAGCGGTGCGGGTGCGAATCGTCCATCATGTGGCCGCGCCTAACATTGCCCGCCCGATGGCGTCCGCATCCCGAGTAATCTCGCGGACCGCGCCGCCGAAGACGACGACGATACGGTCGGCCAGCGACAGCAGCTCATCGAGGTCGCTCGAGTAAACAACGACGCCAGCGCCGGCGTCGCGCACGGCGCGAAGTCTCGTGTGGATCATGCTCGCGGCGCGAAGGTCGAGGCCCTGGGTGGGGTTCACAGCGACGACGAGCGTGGGGCTCCCGTCCAGCTCGCGCGCGAGGACGAGCTTCTGCTGGTTCCCCCCTGAGAGCGCTCGGACCGGCTGGCTCACACTCGAGGCGCGAATTGCGTTGTCATCGACCAACCGGCGAGCGCGCCGCGCAATCTCTTTCAACGGCAGACGCCCTCGCGCGCGGCCAGCATCCCGCAGCGCGACGTTCTCCGCCACCGAGAATGCTGGAATGACCGCATCGCGCAGGCGATGCTCTGGAATGAAGGCAATGTCGTGAGGAAGGTGGACGTCGCCTGATGCCGGCGTTAGGCGCCCTGCCAGGATGAGCAGCAGCTCATGGTGTCCCGATCCCTCGACGCCGGCGACGCCGACGATCTCGCTCGCATGCACGAGCAGGCTCGCGCGCACGCGTGCGACCGTCGGTGACGGCGTGCCGTGATCCAGAAGCGTCACGTCCCGAAGCTCGGCGATCACAGCCCCCGCCTCTTCACGTGTTCGTGTGGTGATCTCCGGAGCGACCCCTTCGGGAAACATCGCACGTGCCAGCGTGTCTTCGGACATTTTGCCAGCGGGGCCGCTGAGCACCGTGCGACCACGCTTCAGCACGGTCAGATCATCGGCAACGGCAAGCGCTTCGCGAAGCTTGTGGGTCACCAGGATGACTGTCCCTCCGTCGTTGGCAAATCGCCGGATCAGCGTCATGAGCTCGCGCGCTTCCGCTGGGGCGAGCACACTGGTGGGCTCGTCGAGAATCAGCGTATTGGCGTTCCTCGAAAAGATCTTCAAGAGCTCGAGCTTCTGCTGTGCCGCGACGGGCAGGTCGCCGGCGCGCGCGCGCGGATCGAGGGGCAAGGACATCCGATCCGCCAGCGAGCGGACACGCTCCAGCGTCTCGTGCGGATCAATGCGCCCTCGCCCGCCGAGGATGATGTTTTCGGTGACGGTCATCGGCGGAACGAGCGCAAAATGTTGCTGGACCATGCCTATGCCGTGCGCGATGGCGTCCGCGGGTGCGCGCAAGGCTACCCGCTTTCCGGCCAGCTCGAGGGTTCCTCCGTCCGGCCGCTCGAGGCCATACGCGATGCGCATCAGCGTCGTCTTGCCGGCGCCATTCTCACCGAGGAGGGCGTGAACGGTTCCACGTGTCACCATCAGTGAAGCGCCGTCGAGCGCCGACACTGATCCAAATCGCTTGACGATCGAGTGCAGGGACAGTGCGGCGATGCTCACAGCCCTGTCGGCGCGTCCACGAAAGTCCACGGCAGATCGAAGGTTCTCGCGACGTGCTCGGCCAGTGCACGGACGCCGAGGGTTTCCGTCGCGTAGTGGCCGGCATAGATGATCGTTAGGCCGGCCTCGTCAGCGTCGATGGCCGTCCAATGCGGGCCTTCGCCGACGACGAGCGTATCAATGCCGGAGGTGACTGCCTCGCGAAGCGTTTCGAGGCCGGCGCCGGCACCGGTGCAGACGCCCCAGCGCCGTGTCAGCTTGCCTTCGATAGGCCCTGCCGTCCGTACCAGGTGTCCATGGCCGCGCGCGAATCCCTCGGCACGATCCACTAGCTCTCGGGTGGGTACCTCGGCGGATCCGGAGACGCCGATGTCGACCGTCTTGTAACGGGCAAAGCCGGCGGCAGGAGTGAGCCCGAGCTCGCGAGCCAGGAGCGCGTTGTTGCCGAGCTCGGGGTGCATATCGAGCGGGAGGTGGGCGCTGTAGACCGCCACGTCGTGCTCGAGGAGCAGCTTCACTCGCTGCAGAAAAGCGCCGCGGAGCGGCTGCACCCCGCCCCAGAACAGCCCATGATGCACGAGCAGCAAATTGCCGCCCGCCTCGGCCGCGGCGCGGATCGTCCGTTGTCGCGCATCGACGGCGGCGACCACTTTCGTGATTGGAGACACGGTGTCGACCTGGATGCCGTTCAGCGCGCCGGCGAAATCCGGCACCTCATTGATGCGCAGCAGCGTATCGAGATGGGCGGCGATCTCCGCGAGGGTGGTCGGCATTACTGTCCGCCGGTGCTCGCGGAGTCGACGAATTCAATTCGCGGAGGGCGCAGCTCCCCGCGGACGATGCGTTGCTCGGTCGAGTCGACTCGGGCGAGAATCGCCGGAGGCACTCGCGAGCGCCATGCGGGATTGAGCACGAATCGCGTCACGCGAGCGGTGCTGCCCAGCCGCACGACGCGGGCGCGAAACCGCCCCTCCTTCACCTCGCGCGCGATGGAGAGAAATGCGTGCGGGAGATCAATGACCACGCTGCCAATGATGACGTCGGGCGCCACGGCATTCTGGTCAGTGTTGGCGCCGAACACCGCGACGTTCCTGGCTTCGCGAGCGGCCTGAAAGATTCCGAGGCCGGCAGCGTCGGCGTTCTGAAAGATGTAATCGACCCCCTGGCGGATCTGCGCGATCGCCTGCTCCTTGCCGGCGCTGGCGTCCTCCCAGTTGCCGACGTACGAGACGAGCACACGCACGTCCGGGTTCACGGCTCGCGCCCCGGCCTCGAACGCGGCGAAACTGCTGCGAACGGGAGGGATCTCCGTCCCGCCGATGGCACCGATGACATCGCCGTGCGTGAGTGATCCGGCGAGCACGCCCGCGACGTAGGACGGGTCCTCGAAGCCGAAGACCATTGGGGACACGTTAGGCGCGACGCGGTTGCCCGAGGTCGTAATGAAAACCGTGCGAGGGAAGTTCGGCGCGACGCGCTCGGCCGCATCCTGGAACTCGAACCCGTGGCCGAAGACGAGCTGATACCCTTCGGCGCCGTAGTGCCGGAAGTTTTCCTCGAAGTCGGCGGGTGTGCGCGTCTGAATGTGGCTCACCGAGGCGCCCAGAGAATCGCGAATGCGCAGAAGGCCCTGATATGCGCCGCTGTTCCAGGCCTGGTCCGAGATCGGTCCAGGGGTGAGCAGCGCGACCTTGAAGTCGTTCTCTGAAGCGGTGTCGGCGCGTTGCCTTGCGTCGCCACACGAGAGGGCGAGCAGAAGTGGAATGAAGTGGAAGAGTGTGGAGAACCCTCGCCCAGTCATGGGAAAGAAAGGCGTAAACACCGGTGGGCCAAGCTCATGCGCCATGTGGAAAAAACGCGAGGCAGACCGGGCTGGTCTGCCTCGCGGAAGTATACGATGGCGACGGTGGTGCGGTCAGGTCACCGGACGACAGCGACCGGCTGCTTTTCCTTTCCGGGGTGTTCCGATTGGCGGTGCCCTGCCTCCGAGACGTCAGCGATGCGCACGGTTCCGTTGATGCGGCCGCCTTCGGCGACGGCAATGGACTTCGTGTTGATGTCGCCGACGATTGTCGAGGTCGCCTGGACTTCGAGCCGCTCGGTCGCGCTCACGGTGCCCTGCACCTTTCCGCCGATGACGGCTTCTCGCGTCGAGATGTCACCCTTGACCTCGCCCTGGCGCCCGATGAGTACCTGACGGCCGGCGCGGATCGAGCCTTCGACACGGCCCTCGATCTTGATGACGCCTTCCGTCTCGATGTCGCCGACGACGCGCATCCCGCCGGCGATGATGGAGAGGGTAACCTCGCCGTTACCAGCGCCGTTCTTTGCTTCGCCCGCCTCGGGCGTGTCCTTGGTGAAGATCGCCATGAGTCATTCCTTCTTCGTGGTGATGAGCGTCATCGGATCCACGGCCGCGCCGCCCTGACGGACTTCGAAATGGAGGTGTGGTGCCGTGGACTGGCCAGTGTTGCCGGACATCGCGATCGTGCGGCCCGAGGGGACCTTGGTACCCTGCTTCACGAGGATTCTGCTCGCGTGGGCGTACAGTGTCTCATAGCCATCGCGATGCTCGATTCTCACGAACAGGCCGTACTTCGCGTCGTTCCCCACTTCGACGATCGTCCCACCTCCTGCGGCACGAATGGGTGTGCCGACCGGTACGGCGACGTCGAGTCCGGGATGGGGGCCGCTGTAGTCGGTCGAGTCGGCGTTGCCACGTGTGACATAGCCATCGACCTCGAGCGGCCAGAGCGACGGGACTGTTGGCGTGGCGGTGTCCGGCCTGGGTGGAGGTGGTGGGGGCACGACCGTGTCCCGCGTGGCCTGGATGGGTGTGGTTGCGCCCATCATCGTTTGAACCTGGGCGAAGCGTCGCTCCATTTCCGCGAGTCGGAGCTGGAGGGTGTCGAGTTGCTTCACTTCTTTCGTTAGGCCGGCGACGCGGGTGGTGAGGAAGGGGACGCGTGCGGCTTGTCCGGCGAGGTAGACCCAGCTGACGGCGCCGATTGCGAGGAGGGCGGAGCCGAGGTAGAGGCCGATCCTGAGGAGTCGGACCTGGCGTTGTGTGAGGATGATGGTGCGGTTGGCGAGTCCTGATTCACGCTGGACCTGGATGATCATGGATCCGGCGTGGGGGGTGTAGATGTTCCCGTAGCCTTGGGAGCGGGAGTGGGTTGGGTCGGTCATGTGGTGTCGCGGGCTGGGCCGAGGAGGAGGTCGAGGAGTCGCTCGAGGTCATCGGCGGAGTAGAACGATATCGCGATACTGCCGCGATAGTCTCGCGACACTGTTATAGCGATGTCGGTTTGAAGGTGCTTGCGGAGCTGGTCCTCCAGTCGCTGGATCTCCGAATAGCTGCGGTTCTGGGTCTTGACGATAGGGTGTCGTTTCTCCGGTCTCGCGCGGCGGGCGCGGGCCTCCACATCACGGACGGACAGCCCTTTCGCGACGACCTCACGAGCCACCTCGCCAATGGCGCGCTCGTCCTCGAACGCGAGCAGCGCCCGGGCGTGACCGAGGGAGAGCTCCCCCTGCTCCACCATCCGTCGGACCGTCGGGGGGAGCTGTAGGACGCGAAGCGTGTTCGCGACGGTCGTCCGATCCTTTCCAATTATGTCGGCGACTTGTTGCTGCGTCAGCCCGAACTCATCGATCAGCCGCTGATACCCTTCGGCTTCCTCGACGGCGTTCAGGTCGGCGCGCTGGAGGTTCTCGACCAGAGCGAGCGTGAGGAGGGTGCGGTCGTCGATGTCGCGAACAATCACCGGGATGTCGGTCCAGCCGAGCTCCGTTGCTGCTCGCAGACGTCGCTCCCCGGCGATCAGCTCGTAGCCTCCCGTGGCACTTGGCCGGACTACAATGGGCTGAAGGAGACCATTGGCCTTGAGGCTCGCGCGAAGCTCGGCGAGCTCCTCGGCGCGGAATTCCTTTCTTGGCTGGTAAGGATTCGCCCGGATCTGCGCGATCGGCAGCCGCTGCGAAATAGGTCGCTCGGCGCTCGCAGCTGGCGGGGCGACCGTGGCAATGAGGGCCTCAAGCCCGCGGCCTAATCGGCGTGGCTTATCGACGGACATGGGGGAGGGGCAGATGTTGAGCCTCCAAGCGTCCGTGCTGGAATTCCGCTACGGGGCCGGCGGGACGCTTTCGGGCAAGGTACTGACGAGTGCGGGAACGGCCCCGTCACCCTCGGACGCATGGCGTTCGATCAGCTCCTTCGCGATGGACATATACGCTTGGGCACCAACCGACGCGACATCGTAAAGCAGGATCGGCTTACCAAAACTCGGCGCTTCCGCCAGGCGGATATTTCGCGGAACCACCGTCTGGAAGACTTTCGATCCAAAGTACTCGCGCGCGTCGGCAGCAACTTGCCGAGAGAGATTGAGGCGGGCGTCGTACATCGTCAGAACGACGCCTTCGATCGCCAGGCGTTCATTCAGTCCGCGCTGCAGGAGATTGACCGTGTTCAGTAGCTGAGAGATACCTTCGAGTGCGTAATACTCGCACTGGAGCGGAATCAAGATTGTGTCCGCCGCAGCCAGCATGTTCACGGTGATGAGGCCGAGCGATGGCGGGCAGTCGACCAAGATGAAATCGTACTGCTCGCGAACCGGCTCGAGGGCTTCCCGCATCGCCAGCTCACGCGACTTGTGCTCGACCAACTCTATCTCCGCTCCGGCAAGATCAGGCGTTGCTGGCGCGACATCGAGCATGGGAAACTGGACGGACCGCACGAGGACATCGGCCAGCGGCACTTCGCCGATGAGCGCGTCGTAGACGGTCCGGACCATCTGCTCCTGAGTGATCCCGACTCCGCTCGTCGCATTGCCCTGCGGGTCGCCATCGACCAGGAGCGTCTTCTTCTCGGCAGCCGCAAGGCTGGCGGCGAGATTTACCGCCGTCGTCGTCTTGCCTACCCCGCCCTTCTGGTTCGCGATCGCGATTACACGTCCCACGGCAGCACCCGTCTCAGTGAGGGGCCAATCGGTCGCGCAATATAAACCGAGGGGGCGGGAAGGCGAACACGAAGACCGATCGAGGCTGGATCGTGCGCGGACACTCAGCAAGCGGGGCCTTGAGTCGATGTGTCACGTGGCACGCCAGCCGGCCGGTGTGCCACGTGACACAACCTCTAGATACAAGGACGCCAACGCCATCGCTCTAGCGGTGTGATGCGGCCATAATTGCGTCATTAAGGCAACATAACTCCGCCATTAACGCCACATTCTGCTAGTGTTCTGCGTCAGGGCCGATCAGCTGCGTCCTCGCTACGAGGCTCACGGTGCTCTCCTTGACCGCCGAGGCGGCCACGCCGTGTCTCGTTTACGCCAAACGGACCGTCCCATGACGGCGCTACGATTATTGGTAGCCCGTCGCGACTAACGAAGCGGCGACCACCATGCCTAACGTGTTCCAGCCCCGGGCACGAACGCCCACCGCCCCGACACCCAAACCGTCAACGACTGCTGACCCGGCTCGATCGGCGTCTGCACGGCTGCCGCGTCCATGTTCACCGCCATCCGTTGCGCGAGCAGCGGGCGCACCGGCGGCGATTGCGTGTTGAGCTCCAGCAACGCACCCAGCGATCCCCCCGCTGCCTTCGCCAGTGCCTCCGCATCGCCACGGGCGCGCGCCACCGCTTCACCGAGCGCCACGCGACGTGCCGCGTCCACGTTCGACGCGAAAAACTGAATCGCGTTTACGATGTTCGCGCCGGCGCCGAGACTCGTGTCGATCACTTGTCCGACCTGATCGATCCGCCGCACCTCGACCCGTACGGTATTGTTCGCCACATATCCGATCACGCGCGGCGGCGCTCCTTCCCTCGCCGGCTCACGGTGATCGTACTCCGGATAGATGTTGTACTCACTCGTGGCGATCTGCTCGGCGGGGATCCCGCGCGCCTTGATCGCGTCAATGACCGCCTTCGTCTGGCGCGCATTGTCGGCGCCTGCCTGCGCCGCGGTCGCGGCCCGTGTCTGAACGCCAATCAGCACCTGCGCTCGGTCGGGTGCGACGCGGGCCTCCCCCGTAGCCGAGGTGATGATGTCGGGTCCGGTCCAAGCCTGTGGTGAGGGTGCGGGTTGCTGCGCGGAAAGCGGGACGGCGACGAGGAACGCCGAAACGAGCAAGAGACGATGCATGAGAGCTCCCTGCGAGAATGGTTCGCCGGGAATCTACACTGCTCGCCTCACCGAGTGCCGTGCAGCAGCTCAGCGCGGCGCGAGCCGCCGCCGCTTCTCTACCTCGAGGACCAGATTCTGTAGATCGCTCGGCGATACGCCGGGGATCCGCGAGGCCTGTGCCAGGGTCAGGGGGCGGATAGCGGCGAGCTTTTGACGTGCCTCGAACGAGAGCGAGCGCATCTCCTCGTATGCGAGATCCACTCCGAGACTGAAATCCCCCATGCGACGAAGACGCTCGGCCTGCCCTCGCTCACGGGTGAAATAGCCTGCGTACTTGATCTCGAGATCCGCGGTGATTGCCGCATCGTCAGGCACGTCGTGGCCGACTCCGACCGCATCGAACAGCGCGCGCAGAGACACGTCCTGCCGCTTCGCCAGCTCGATGAGCTTCACTGAATGCTGAATGGGCGCGCTCCCCGTTGACTCGAGAAGCGCGTTGACCAGCTCGGGGCGCGCGCTCGTTCGCTGCGCGATGTCGCGCGCCGAGTCCTCGGCAGCCAGACGCGCCTCGGCGATTCGTGATTCACCTTCGTCGAACATCCCCAGCCCCATCGCGATCGGACCGAGCCGGCGAAGCGCATTGTCTTGCCGCACCGTCAGTCGGAATTCCGATCTCGAGGTGAAGAGGCGGTATGGCTCGTCGACGCCTCGAGTCACGAGGTCGTCGACCAGCACGCCGATGTACGACGTCTCGCGACCGAGGATGAGCGGTGGCCGGCGAGCCGCGAAGCAGGCGGCGTTTATTCCGGCGACGACGCCCTGACCGGCCGCTTCCTCATAGCCGGTCGTTCCGTTGATCTGGCCCGCGAAGAACAATCCACGGAGGGCCTTCACCTGAAGCGATGCGTCGAGCTGCGTGGGCGGATAGTAATCGTACTCGATCGCGTATCCCGCCCGGGTCATTCGAACGTCGGCGAGACCGGGGACCGCGCGCAGAAACTCGAGCTGCACTTCGGGCGGAAGCGAGGTCGATAGTCCGTTGACGTACAGCTCGTGCGTGTCGTGCCCCTCGGGCTCGAGGAAGATCTGATGTCGCTCGACGTCGGGGAATTTGACGATCTTGTCCTCGACGGAAGGGCAATACCGCGGACCCCGCGCGGCGATCGCCCCGCCATACATCGCTGAACGGGACAGGTTGTCCCGAATGATGCGCTTGACTTCTTCCCCGGCGTACGTGATCCAGCAAGGGAGCTGGCGAGGATGCAACGACGCCCGGGGATCGAGGATCGAGGAAGTGGTGTGACCCTGCGCCCCTTCGTCGGTCGGCCAGAAATGAGACCACCGGAATCCGAAGTCGTCGAGCTCGCTTTCCTGTCTCTGCAAACGTGAATAATCCACCGACCGACCATCAATGCGCGGAGGCGTGCCAGTCTTGAAACGAGCGACTGTGAGGCCGAGCCGCTCGAGCTGCTCGGCGAGATGCGTCGCCGGCGGATCGCCGGCTCGCCCTCCCGGCATCGCGGTGCCGACACCGATGTGAATGCGCCCGCGAAGGAACGTGCCGGTCGTAATGACGACGGCGCCCGCGACGAAGCGCCGACCCTCGAGCGTCTCGACGCCAACGACGCGATGCTCGCTATCATCGATCGTGAGACGGGCAACCGTTCCCTGTATCGTCAGGAGTCGATCGTGCTGCTCGAGCAATGATCGCACTGCGCGCCGGTACAGTCCGCGGTCGCATTGCGCGCGGGGCGCCCAGACAGCGGGTCCCTTGCTGCGGTTGAGCATGCGAAACTGGATCATCGCCAAATCGGTGGCGCGCCCCATGATCCCGCCAAGGGCGTCCACCTCGCGCGCGACGGTGCCCTTCGCTACACCGCCAATGGCGGGATTGCAGGACATCTGCCCAATTGTCTCGAGCGCGCTGGTAATGAGGCCAACGCGTGCACCGCCGCGGGCGGCGGCGACCGCTGCTTCGGTGCCGGCGTGACCGGCGCCGATGACCAGGACGTCGAGCTCGAGCTCAGGCTGTGCGGGCATGTGAGAAGAATAGCTCAACGACGTGAGGATGACGGAGGACCATGGTCATGCGGCCACCCCCGCCTTCCGATTTTCACTCTTATCCTGACTGACTCAAGATGCCATTAGCACTCGCAGCCGGCGTCCCCTCGCTCATCATCCAGAGGTCCTCGTTCGAGCGAGTGGGGCTGACACGTCACGCTATCGATGAGCGTCTTCGCCTCACGCCTGACGAGTTCCGGGTGGAGGGAGGACTCGTGGTGATCGGGCCTATCCACGGCGATGAAGAGCTGACGACGTTCGTCGAGGAGCTCGAGCGTGTCGGGCTCATCTACTTCGAGGATTTTTTCGACCTGAGCGGAAACTGGCCGGAATGGCTCAGGGTCCTCGTCATGGCCGGCGGCTGACCGTCTCGCGAGAGCCAGACACCGGGACGGGACCGCGACTGGTCGCGGGCCCGCGGCGGTGCAGCCCGTCCCAGTTGCATCGCATGCACCAGCTCGTGCGGAACCACGGCATGAGGACGTTCCACCCCTTCGACTCTACGCGGAGCGTGACGTCATCGCAGATGGGGCAGCGATCTCCATCGGGGAGGATGAAGAGAAACACGATCGTCGCCACGACGATCCGCAAAACGAAGAAGGCAACCAGGACGACGGCAAAGACCACGGCGGCCACATCCGGAGTCGGACTCGATACTATTGCACGGAAATCGGCGACTAGCGAGGACTATACCGCTTATGGCAGCTCCAGCTGGCGCTCGATCGTGCTCCACCGCTCCACCCAGGCTACGCCATCTTCTACGCGATCGATAGCGACTTCCGTCCCGGCCTCAATGGCCGTCCCGTCGAGGCTGCGCGCGCGAGCGCGATGCCATTGGCCTTCCAACTGGTAGCTGATCTCGCCGAGCTTACCGTCACCAATTGGCTGCGTCACCTTCCCGAGGAATCCCTGGAGAGCGAATCGCTCGTCCTCGGGCTCGCGTGCGGCGCTTGGGACCGCCCACCCGGCGATCATGGCGACAGCGAGTCCCCAGGCCGCGAGCCCTGCCGCGACGGCGATTGACGTCACCGCGATCCAGCCGAGCTCGGTGTAGCGTGCGACGGGATATCCAACGGCGCCAATGGCGGTGAGGAACGCGCCGATGGTCGCGAGGTTGAACATGGCCCGCGCGGTACGTGGAGGACTGTCCTTCTGAATGCCGACGAGCATCGCGATCACGCCGAGCACGAGCCCGGCGAGAAACAGCGCCGCGAAGGTGAAGCGCATGGTCATCGTCGCGATCATACGTCGCCGAGATGCCGACGGAACCAGGCCAGCGTTGCCGGCCAGGCTCGACGCGTTGCCTCCATGTTCGCGCCGGATGGCGCGTCCTGCTGTCTGAGGAAGCCGTGCCCTGCGCCCGGGAAGATCTGGTGCTCGTAGGTCTTGCCCAGGGCGCGCATGGCCGAGTCCGTCGGTGCGATCGTCGCGTTGACTCGCGCGTCGTTCTCACCGTACAAGCCGAGCACCGGTGCTCGAACCGATGTTAGGCGTTCCGGTGCCGGAGCCGCGCCGTAGTAGGCGACGCCTGCACCGAGCGTCGGCGCGTGCACGGCATGGTTGAAGACGACCGATCCTCCCCAGCAGAAGCCGACGATACCATATCGGGGAAGCGCCGCTGGAAGCGCCATCGCCCAGCGCGCGACGGCGTCGATGCGAGTCTGAATTTGCTGGGCATCGAGGCGGCGAATCGCGGCGCGCGCGGAATCCACGGGGAAGCTGTCCGGCTGGAACTGCCCCGTGTAGCCGGTCAGAAAATCCGGGGCGACAGCGATGAACCCATCGGCGGCGAGCTGATCGGCGACGCCGCGGATCCAGGTGCTCAGTCCGAAGATCTCGTGGACGACAACAACGACAGGTGCCTTCGTGCTCCGCTCCGGATAAACGAGCCAGACTCGCACGCTGTCGTTGGCTCCAACCCGGACCATTGCCCACTCCGCGTGGCGCGTGGACGACGCCAGTCGACCGGCGGCATCGTTGGCGCCGGGTGGGAGTCCCCGCTCCGAGGGCTGCGCCGCGGCGGGTGCGGCCGCGGCCACCGCGGTGTGAGCGGAGTGGTCGTCGGGAAGCGCCGACTGGCGGGTACAAGCGAAAGCCACGCACGACGCGAGCGGGATGAGATGACGCAGGTAGAGCATGAGGGCCTCAGCGGATGACGAGATCGAACCGCAGCGGATCGGCGACGGAATAGCTGAAGTGCCACCACTCCTTTTCGTAGTTCACGAACCCTTCCGCCTCCATGAGACGCACGAGTAGCGTTCGATTGGTGGCAGCTTCACCCGTGGCATTCGCGGTATGAGCAGCCGACGAAAACGTATCGAAAGCCGTGCCCATGTCGAGTTCCCGGCCATCACCGCCGATGAGGGTGAGGTCCACGGCGAGGCCAAGGTTGTGCCGGCTGCGACTGGCGATGTACCCGTCGCGGACCAGGTCTCGACGCCCGGAGCGTTCCGTCCACTCGACCATGGCAAGCGTCGCACGAACGGGGCGATAGCCATCGAAGACCTTCAGGGCGAATCCCTCCAGACGCGCGCGCTTTTGAACGCGCGCCAGCGCCCGGGCTGCCTCTCGGCGCAGGAGCGCGCGATTCGCCTCGTACCCGGGAAGGGGCGCACCGGTGAAGTTGTCGGCGGTGGCGTACTTTGCCTCGACCATGATGGTCGGTTCGAGCAGGCGAATGTCGATGAGGTGAGCGCGAGCCGCGGAGTCGGGAGCGATGTCGACCTGGGGCGTCTCGACCGTGGTCGCCCGAGGGTCGAGATGTGGCGGCGGCTGAACGCACGAGAGTAAGGCGCCAACGAGGATGGCGGCGACCACATGACGCAGCGAGGAGTTTCTCACGGCCGGAATAGTATCGTGCGCACCGAAGTTGCGCAGGGCGGCGACATGCCGGAGTCGGCCTTTCGCGCAAAGGTCTTTCTGATTTCTCCTGCGACTGCGCACGGACCTCGAGCCCTGTCCTTGCGCAGGGCGGACGCCCGCTCTCTCCTCGCGCGTCGGCTCCGCGACGAGGGCGCTCCACTGGGAGAGGTGTTCAGCTTTCTCAGCGGATTGTACTTCCGCGGCAAGCTCGAATATGCCCGGGCCTTTGCCCATGCGCCTCGGGTCGAAGGCGGGGCGGTACACGTCATTACGATGACTGACGGGTTGGTCTCCCCGGACGTACCCATTTCATCGGCCGACCTCGAGCGCTACGCGAGCTGCATCGACGGTACCGCCGCGGCGGTGAAGAGGCTCGAGGAAACGGCCGCCGCTGTGGCTCGAGCCCTTGGCGAAGAGGGCGACGTGATTCTACTGGGCTCGGTGAATACGGGAAAGTACACGGACCTGCTCGCACCGATCTTCGGCGGGCGGCTTCTTTTCCCTCGAGATGTTCTTCACATCGGCCAGCTGGCGCGTGGTGCGCTGTTTCTTCGTCACGCTCGCGAGCGACTGGAGCTCGACTACGTGCCGGTTGCCGATATCCAGCGTCGCCGAGGGCGTGCGTCGATCACGTCCGGCCAGGAGCCGCCGGCACGTGCGTCTTCAGGAACTCCATTACCCGATGCTCCGCCCAGTACAGCGGCCGCCACGGGAGAGCTCCCGCAATGAAGCCGACATGACCTCCCCGCGCCGGAAAGTCGCAGTGCAGATACTCGTTATGGCTCGCGGCTCGCATGACCTCATCGAGGACTTCGGGGGGAAGAAACGGGTCATCGGCCGCGCTGACGAGAAGGGTTGGAACGCGAATCCGGTCCAGCCAGCCGAGTGAGCTCGATCGCTCGTAGTAGTCGCGTGCGTCGCGAAATCCGTGCACCGGGGCGGTAACGACATCATCGAAATCCCAGATAGTCCGGAGACGATCCGGATGTGCGTCTGGAATGTCCGGGAAGCGCTGCCGCTTTTCGCGGGCTTTCCTCACGAGCGAGCGGAGGAAGTGGCGCTCGTACACGCGTGAGAAGCCGCGATTGATGTATCGTGACCCCCGCGCGAGATCGTACGGCACCGACACGGTCGCGGCGGCACGCACGGCGGGTGGGACGTCAGCCCCGCATTCGCCCAGCCACTTGAGAAGGACGTTTCCACCCAGCGAAAACCCCGCGAGCACGACCGGAGTCGACGGCATCTCGCTCGTCAGGCGGCGAACGACGAAATCGAGATCGCTTGTCTCCCCGGAGTGGTAGAATCGTCGCGTCCGGTTCATCTCTCCACCACACGTGCGGAAGACGATCGCGGCCGCCGACCAGCCATGCGTGTGAGCCCGATGCAACAATCCGCGCGCATAGTGCGAGTTCGGAGATCCCTCGAGACCATGAAGCAGCACGAGCAGCGGGCTGCCGGGCGCGCCGTGCAGTCGGTGGACGAGCAGCACGTCGTCGTCGGGGGTTTCCCAGCGCTCGATGGTCGCTGGTGCTTTCGGACGTCGTCGGATGAACTTGCCCCAGAGTGTGCGCAGATGGCGTCCGGGGACGAACCAGGCCGGCCGATAGGGCGGGAGTGTCGTCATCCACGAATCATAAGTCGCCCGCAATGCCATTTGACATGCGTGCCGGGACTGCCGAGTTTTCGCTTCTCTCACACCTGCGCCGAGTTTTCCGGGGGCGACCGATCGGCCGCCCCCTTTGGTCGCCCGCCCGGAGTCTTCCCTCGTCGTGTCCAGCTCCGACCCTCGCTATGACGTGATCGTCATCGGCAGCGGCTTCGGCGGCGCCATGGCAGCCCATGCCCCGGCGCTGGCGGGGGCTCGCGTGCTGATGCTCGAGCGTGGAGGATGGGTGGAACGCGGCCCCCACAACTGGGAGCCAGGCGGCGCGATGGAGCTGACGCCATTCTACTCGAAGGAGACGCCCGTTCGCGTGCATCAGGGAAGGCGGGCCTCGACCATCGGCATGTATCACTGTGTGGGCGGACAGTCGGTGTTCAGCGGAGCGGTCGCGCTTCGCTTTCGAGAGCACGACTTCGTCCCGGATCCGGAAATCGTCGGGCAGTCCGGCGCGGAATGGCCATTCGGCTACGAAGAGCTGGAGCCATACTACATGCATGCCGAGCGACTGCTGGATGTCGCCGGTGAGGGCGGTGTGGATCCCACCGAGCCGCCGCGTACCGCGCCCTACACGCACGGACCGGCGCGCCTCTCCGCCACCTCGAGCATCATAGAGCGCGCCGCACGCGAGCTCGGATTGCATCCCTTCCGACTCCCCCTTGCGATCAACTATCAGAACGGGCCGCGGCATGCGTGCCAGGCATGTACCACGTGCGACGCGTTTGCCTGCGCGGTAGAGGCAAAGAACGATGTCGCGACGACGATCATCCCCGCACTCGTGCGGGCGGGGATGGAGCTCCGTGCGCGCACTGTCGTCACGCGGCTCGTGCTCGACAGTGAGCGCATTGTGGGAGTCGAGTGCATCGATCGGGACACCGGGCGCGCCTGGCAGGCGCGTGGCGATACGATCGTGCTGGCGGCCGGCGTACTCGGGACGCCGCACATCCTGCTCGCGTCAGGTCTCGAGCGCGCCAACCCAGCGGGGCACGCCGTGGGGCGATATCTCATGCGGCATTGCAACGGCCTCGTGTACGGGTTCTTTCGATATCCGCCCAACCCGACACGCGAGTTTCACAAGCAGATCGGGATCCACGACTTCTATTTCGGTCACGATGACATCCCGGTGCCGCGCGGGAAGCTCGGCTGCATCCAGCAGGTCATGGCTCCGCCGATCGGGCTCGTGAAGGCGCGGGTTCCCGAGCTCATCGGGCGCATCCTCGCGCTCGGTGTGGATTATGTGACCGGCCTGCTCGCCATCGCCGAGGACACCCCTCAGCTCGCGAACGGTGTCACCGTCGACTGGACGAAGCGCGACGCGTACGGTCTACCGCTTCCCATCGTCCGGCACGATTACACGCCACGCGACGTTCTCGCGCGGCGCGCGCTCCTTCGGCAGTGCAAGCGAGTCCTCCGCCGTGCGGGTGCGCGGTTCTTCTACGTGCATCGCATCGAGACATTTTCGCATGCGGTCGGGACCGTGCGCATGGGTACCGACTCAAGGACGGCTCCACTCGACGCGCTCGGTCGGTATCGCGGGGTTGGCAATCTCTGGGTGACGGATGGGAGCGTGATGCCGACGTCGGCCGCGGTAAATCCCAGCCTGACGATCTCCGCGATCGCGTTGCGCGCCGGTGAAGCCATCGCGAGGGGTATCGCCGCGTGACCGGGGGTCGCCAGCCAGGAATCGTGTTTCTGGGTTGTGGCGCTGTCACCCGGGCGCATACGCGGACGCTGCGCGGTCTCGATAAGGGCGTGCGGCTGTTTTATGCGAGTCGCAATCCGGCGCGGGCGGCGGAGCTCAACACGCGGTCAGGGGGCGCGGGCGCGTTCTCATCGTACGAGAGCGCGCTCGTCGACCCTCGCGTCGACGTGGTGCTCGTCGCCACGCCCCCCGCATTCCACCTCGAGTGGACGCTGAACGCGCTGGAGGCGGGGAAGCACGTGATCGTCGAAAAGCCGCCATTCCTGCGCGCGGCCGATTTTTCACAAGTAGAAGCCGCCGCGCGACACGCCGCTCGCCAGGTCTTCGTCGCCGAGAACTATTTCTATAAGCCGGTCCTCCGGGTGCTGCGGGAGATGGTGCGCAGCGGGACGATTGGCGCGCCGCGCTTTCTGGACATCAAGGCGCTCAAGACACAGCGCACGGCAGACTGGCGCGACGACACGGCGCTCGCTGGCGGTGGCGCACTGTACGAGGGCGGGATCCACTGGATCGACTTCCTGGCCAACGTTGGCCTCGAGGTCGTCTCGATCCACGGGTTTCGCGCCGGGGAACAGGCGGGTCTCGATCGGGAGATGGTCGTCGTGACTCGTTATGCAGAGGGAGCCGTCGGCGTCCTGTTCTTCTCCTGGGCGACCCCTGCATTGCTGAAGGGCGTACGTCTCTCGCACATCTACGGCACCGAGGGTTCGATTCGGTTCGAGTCGAACGGCCTGTTCGTCGCCGTCACCGGTCGCCGAAGGCAACTCCGGTTCCCCGGGGTGCGCGACCTCACAGGTACCCGCGGCATGTTTCGCGACTTCCTCGGAGCCCTGCGGGAGGGCCGCGCGCCCGAGTTCACGCTGGCCCACGCACGCCGCGATCTCGAGTTGGTCGAGGCGGCGTACAAGACCGCCGAACAACACTCTTCGCCATCGTCCATTACCAGCCCACAAGGATTCTGACCGGATGGGAACCACGCTCGCGCTGTCGATCGGCCTCCTCGCCGGAGCACACACCTCCACCTGGGGGATGTTCAAGGATGCGCCTCACGAGGGGTTTACGTACGCGAAGTACTTCCGTTCGATTCTCCTGGCGGCGATCGTTGCGCTGATCACGCATCGTGTAACCGGGCTCGACCTGACGAACTGGTCGCAGGCGGTCGTGTTCTTCGGGATGGTCTACGTCATCGAGCGCGCACTCACCGAGTTCTGGAAGACGTTCCTCCGCGTGGAAGACCAGTCGAAGTATTTCATCCCGATGCAGTTCCACGTAAAGGGCGCCGTGGTGCACAATCGGAGGGTGCAGCTGCTCGCCGGCGCCGGCTGGCTGACGGCGGTGCTCCTCATCGTGTACGGGATCACCTGGGCGCAACGCAACGTCGCGCTTCCGACATGGCTCGTGATTGTCGCGATCGGGGGCATCGGCGGATGGATTTCAGCGTTCGGCGGCGCCTGGAAGGACGCTCCTATCGAGGGCTTCGAGACCTTCAAGTTCTTCCGGAGCCCCGGCATCGCCGCGTTCTTCGCCCTCCTTCTGTCCTGCTTCACCGACAACTGGCTCTTCATGGCCCTCGCCGCCGAGGGCTACACGGTGGCGACGATCGAGACGTACAAGACGTTCTTCCATCCGAACAAGCCGCGCGGAAAGTGGGCGGGCAAGCCGATGCCTTACGAGGACATGCTCAAGCGGCGCTGGAAATTCGTCCCAGTGTACGTTCTCGTGTGGGTCTTCGTCATCACGGGATTCGTGCTCGGCTACACGGGTCCGCATCGCGGTCTGCTCTGCCCGTGACGCAGTCGGTCGCGGTCCAGGTCTTCGGCACGAAGAAGAGCTCGGACACGCGAAAGGCCCAACGTTTCTTCGCGGAACGGCGGATCCGGGTGCATTTCGTCGACCTCATGGAGCGCGCGGCGGCGCCCGCGGAGCTTCAGCGGTTCGTGCAGAAGTTCGGCGTGCGGGCGCTCATCGATCAGGACTCAAAGCGGTTTCGCGAGCTGGGCCTCGGGTCCGCGATACTCTCCGACGAACGCTGGTTTCAAACCCTCGTGGAGGAACCGCTGGTATTGCGGATGCCTCTCGTGAGGCACGGAAACCAGCTGACGGTAGGGCTCGCCGAATCCGAATGGCGCGCCTGGATCGGCCGGTGAGGCGGGCGACATGACGCAGCTGTCGCTCGGCGGGATCACTGCGCAATTCGGCGCACGGACGGTGTTCGAAGACCTCTCGTTCACAGTCGCCCGTGGCGAGCGCTGGGGAATCATCGGCCGCAACGGCACGGGCAAGACGACTCTCTTCAGGCTTATTCTCGGAGAGATCACGGCGAAGCGCGGCAGCGTCAGTCGCGCCTCGGGGCTTCGAATCGTACACCTCGAGCAGCATCGAGACTTCGGTGACGCCGCGACGGTGTGGGAGGCGGCGGCCGGCGGTTTCGCGACGCTCCTTCGCCTCGAAGAGTCGCTCGCCAAGCAGGCCGCGCGGCTCGCGGAGCTTGGCGAGCGCGCGACGCCGGCGCAGCTCGCTCAATACGATCGCGATCTGGAGCGCTTCTCCCGTGAAGGCGGTTATACGTACGCACCGCGCGTCGATGCCGTGCTTCACGGACTCGGCTTCGACCCGGATGAGGCTCGGACGCGCCCCCTCGAACGCCTTTCTGGTGGCGAACGCGGACGCATCGGGCTCGCGCGCCAACTCGTCGCGCCCGCGGACGTCCTGCTCCTCGATGAGCCAACCAATCATCTCGATCTCGAGACCACGGACTGGCTGGATCGGTATCTCAAGTCGTCCGGCGAGACAGCTCTGGTCATCAGCCACGACCGCGCGTTTCTCGACGGCCTCGTCGATCACGTGCTGCATTTCGAAGGCGGCACGGCCACGGCGTACAAGGGAACCTTCGCGCAATTCGTGCGGCAGCGCGAAGAGCGCCACCTCACCCAGCAGCGCTCGTTCGAGCAACAGCGCCGGTTCATCGAAAAGGAGGAGGACTTCATCCGGCGAAACATCGCCGGCCAGAACACAGCGCAGGCGAAAGGACGACGCACGCGATTGGCGCGGCTGCCACGCCTCTCGCCTCCAC
Organism: Gemmatimonadaceae bacterium; assembly: GCA_035765135.1. GTDB lineage: Bacteria > Gemmatimonadota > Gemmatimonadetes > Gemmatimonadales > Gemmatimonadaceae > JAICNG01. Next base: position 32,140 of record DASTYE010000219.1, read on the forward strand.
CCGATGCCGAAGCGGCGATGGCCCTCCGCCTCGATGCCGGACACCGTGGGGGCGATCAGGTTCTCGTCGCCGACCGCGTCACACTCCGAACGGAAGAGCGTGTCTTGATCACGGACTTCAGCGCTCGCGTATCGCGAGGAGAAGTGGTGGGGTTCGTCGGGCCAAACGGAGCGGGCAAGTCGACCCTGCTGCGTGCGATCGTCGGAGAGCACGAGCCGGTACGCGGGTCCCTCCGACTCGGGGCCTCGATTGTCGTCGCACACTATCGGCAGGACATGTCGCAGGTTCCGACGGACAAGACGATCTACGAGATCATTCAGGATCTCCGTCCCCGCTGGGAGCGCGGCGCGATCCAGGGACATCTCGGCCGGTTCGGGTTTTCGGGCGACGAGGTTCATCGCAACGCGGGGACGCTCTCGGGCGGCGAGCGCGCTCGCGTCGCGCTGGCGATGATCGTTCTCGCGCGCGCAAACCTCCTCCTCCTGGATGAGCCGACCAATCACCTCGATGTGGAGTCGATCGAAGCGCTGGAGGATGCGCTCGAGGCGTACGATGGGACCGTCATCCTCGTCAGTCATGATCGAGCGCTGCTGCGGGCGACGGCGACCCGGACGTGGGTGCTGCACGGCGAGCGCATCACGGACTACGACGGCACGTTCGCAGAATGGGAAGAGGTGAGTGCGGAGAGAGCGCACGCGGCGACGGTTGCTGCCGAGGAGGAGGAATCACTTCGTCGTGCGCGAGAGCGAAAGCAAACGCGTCGTCCCGCGTCGGCATCGCGCGACGACCGTGCCGCCCGCCGCGCGGCACAGCGGGAGCTCGAACGCACCGAGGCGGATGTCGCGCGTCTCGAGGCACAGGTCGCCGAGCTGACGGCTGCCCTCGAGGATCCTGACCTGTACACGACGCCGGGCGGCGTCGACCGCGCTCAGACGTTAGGCGCCGAGCTCGACACCACCCGGGCGGCGCTGGACGAGATGATGGCGCGGTGGGAGCGGGCGGTCGCGACGATGGAGGCTGCCGGGCCGCTGTCGGAGGTCGATCGCTAGCCGAATCGCGGGCCGAGCAGGAGCACGATGAGGACGATGACAACGACCGCAACCACATCGAGCAGCAAGCCAGCGCGGACCATCTGCCGGACGGTAATGGTCCCCGATCCGAACACGATGATGTTGGGCGCGGTGGCGGTGGGAAGCGCGAAGCCGGCGGACGCGACCAATGTCGTCAGGAGCATGAGGATCAGCCTTGGCTGACCGACCGCATCGGCCAGGGAAGCGACGATCGGCATCGCCATCGCCGCGACGGTCGTGTTCGAAGCCAACTCGGTGAGCAGCAGGATGATGAGCGCGACGCCGAAGAAGATCCCGATCGTCGGCCAACCCGCGAAGCCCGTCATGAGGTTCCCCAGCCATGCGGCGACGCCCTTGGTCTCCATCGCGGTCGCGAAGGAAAATCCGCCGCCGTAGATCAGCAGGACCTCCCACGGAATCCGTCGTGCCTCTGTCCAGGTGAGAACGGGTCGCAGCGTTCCATCGGGAGCACGGGCGATGATGATGAACATTGCCAGCGCACCAATGAGCCCGACCGATGCGTCGTTCAAGCCGGCAACCAGGTCGGTCAGCCCCGGGATGCGAAACGCGCCAAAGTCCTTTGGCTCGCGCGCGATCCAGGCGACCGCCGTCAGGCCGAAGATCCACAACGCCGCGCGCTCCCCGCCCTTCAGCGGACCGAGCGCCGCCCTCCGAACACGCAGCGCCTCACGAGCATCCTCGGTGAACGTCACGCGTCCCGGGAAGATCGCCATCAGCAGCAGCCAGCACAGCGGCAGGAGTATCGCCACCGCCGGAAGGCCTATGGCCATGAAGCTCACGAAATCGATTTGCACGCCGGCGAGATCGCGGGCGGCGCCGGCGAAGATGAGGTTCGGCGGTGTGCCGATCAGCGTTCCCATCCCGCCTATCGAGGCGGCATAGGCAACGCCGAGCATGAGCGCAGTGCGAAGGTTGTCGGCGTCCTTCGTGGCGCCGAAGAGGGCGCCGACCGCGAGGGCGATCGGATACATCATCGCCGTGGTGGCGGTGTTCGAAATCCAGAGGGAGATGAACGCGGTCGAGAGCATGACGCCGAACACCACACGGCGCCCGCCGGCCGTGCCCACACCGCCGACGATCGCGTAGGCGACGCGCGCATGCGCGTTCCAGTGCTCGAGGGCGGCCGCCAGCATGAAGCCGGCGAGAAAGAGAAAGATGAACTCGTTGGCGTACGGCGTCGCCGCCTCACGAGGCGACGCAACTCCCAGCAAGGGGAAGAGAACGAGCGGAAGGAGGGCGGTCGCCCCAAGGGGAATGGGACCGGTCAGCCACCACACGGTCATCCACGCGGCGACCCCGAGGACACGCGCACCGTCGGGGGTAAGCCCCGGCGGGGTGAACCACGTGATGAGGAATAAGGCGAGCGGGCCAGCCGCGAGCGCGATGAGACGGCCAATGCCCGGTCGGTCGAGGAGGACCTCGCTGCCCTGGCGCTCAGCAGTCACGCGCGGGGCCGTTGCTACACGGCGATGTCGCTCGCCTCACGCTCGTGACGGAAATCGCTCGCTGCGGCCGTGAACGCCTCGAACAGTCGTGATGCTCGCGGATCCTTCTCGGTGAGTGCTTCAGGGTGCCACTGCACGGCGAGCACGAACTGATCGCCAACGCCTTCAATCGCCTCGATCAAACCATCCGGCGCCGTCGCCGACACGACGAACGCGCTCGGCAGGTCGCGAATACCCTGGTGGTGCATGCTGTTGACGTGATAGTCGCCGACCCCGACGATCTCAGCGAGGCGAGTGCCAGGTCGAACCACCACAGGGTGAGCGAGGTGATCGCGCGGGAAGCCGTCGCGGAATGGAAAGTAGTCGTGCTTGATCGACCCCGGACGCTGCGAATCGAGATCCTGCCACAGCGTCCCACCACCGGCCAGGTTGAGGAGCTGCAGTCCTCGACAGACGCCGAATATCGGCTTGCGATCGCGGATCGCCCATTCGGTGAAGAGCAACTCGACGCGATCGCGTGCGGGATCGGACTGCTCGCAATTCGGGTGACGCGCCTCACCGTAAGCGGCGGGATCGATGTCCGCCCCGCCCGGCAGGAAGAGGCCGTCGAGCCCGTGGTAGATGGCGCGGAGCGTCTCGGGCTCATCGGGCAGGAGCGGGATCAGCCACGGCACGGCGCCAGCGGCGGTCAGCGCGCGAACGTAGCGCTGGCTCATGGCCCAGGACGGGGGAAAATCAGCGGGAATCCCACCAAGGCTCTGGATGACCTGCGTGGGGATCCCTATGACCGGTCGCTTTGACATTCGTGACGGATGAGAGGCGGGCTGAGCGAAAAGATACACGGCCCTAGGCAGGAAGTTCGCCAGTCACCTCTGACGCGCGACGAGTCCCCGGGTCAAATCCGCGCGCGTCTCTCGAGCCCTCGGCGGGATCCGCCGCCGGGACGTCGCGACGCTCGGTCGATGCCGACGGCGTCACACCCTCCTCCGTTTCCCGGATCAACTGGTCCACGACCGCTTCGAGACTACCGGTCCGCTGATATGTGGCGAGCTGCCGGTCGGCGCTCGTCCCCTCATCGAGAATGCGGAATGCGTACTCGACCTCCTTTCGGCTGCCGAGGTCATCGAGGACGTCATCGATGAACCACTCGAGCATTTCGCGGATGAGCGTGCGTGCCGGCAAATCGATTTGCTTGCCGAAATCGATCAGCTTGCCATCCAAGCCAAAGCGGACGGCGCGCCACTTGTTCTCTTCGATGAGGGTCTGCGGGTACACGCGGAACGTCAGATTGTCGCGCCGCAGCTTCCACAATTTGGCGACGACCGCCTGAAGGATCGCGGCGATGCACACCGCCTCGTCGATGCGTGTGCATACATCGCAGATCCGGAATTCGAGCGTCGGGAACTTGTGATGCGGCCGAACGTCCCACCAGATCTTCGAGCCGTCAGGAATACTGTTGGTGCGCACAAGGGACTCGAGCAGCGATTCGTAGCTGGCGTACGAATCGATGACCGGTGGCACGCCGGTTCGCGGAAAGTTCTTGAAGACGACGCTGCGATACGACTTGAGGCCGGTATTGCGCCCCATCCAGAACGGCGAGCTGGTCGACAGGCAGAGAACGTGGGGGAGGAGATAGCGTGATACGTTCATCGCGTCGATGAGAAAGTCGCGGTCCTCGATGCCGACGTGGACGTGCGTACCGAAGATCAGCAACTGCTGCGCGAGGTCGGCGAGGTCCTGCTTGACGCCGAGGTAGCGCTCGAGCGGCGTGATCTCCTGGGTGATCCAGGAGGAAAAGGGGTGGGTGCCGGCGGCGACGATGCGGAGATCCTTTCGCGCCGCGAGATCCATCACCATTCGGCGCAGCCGAACCAGCTCACCACGGGCTTCGGCAGGCGTGCGACAGATTTTCGTCCCGATCTCGACCATCGACTGGTGCAGCTCGGGCTTCACCTCTTCGAGCACCAGGTGATCGCCGTTGAGGATCTCGGTGATGTACGACCGCAGCTCCCGCGTGCGCGGGTCGATGATCTGATATTCCTCCTCGATGCCTAACGTCAGCGAGGGCGGCTTCATGGGCACGGGCGGCTACCGTTTTTCCACGAGCCAGGTCGGCACCGATGAGCCGCCGCCGGCCGTGACGTTGAGAAGTGCGGCCGTGGACAGCCGCGTGAGACAACCATCGATGAACTGACCGTAGACGACGTACGGCGCCGTATCGAGCATGCGGTCCGCCACGTGAAGGCGGCCGTCGACGACACTCGGGTACGGCTCGCTGGGGAGCGCGACACGTTCCTGCACGATGTACGCTTCGCGAAGTGCTCCGTGCAACGCCTCCGTCCAGGCCGCGTCGTCCACTTCCCATCCGAGCACGATCCCCTTCCCGCCATACTCGTCGTTGGGCTTGAGCACGAGCTGATCCTTGTGCTCGGCGATGAACGGGATGAGATCGACGGTATCGCCACCGAAGGCGGTGCGACGCTCCTCGACCACGCGCGTCCAGGGGACGTTCGCCGCGATGACCTGCCGTTGCTGCGGTGTGAAGAGCTCGGCGTTGCGCTCGTCGCTGAGCACCGCCAGGCTCGCCTTCTTGTGGAGGATCTTGCACGCAAAAGCATTCACCATGCAGACCGCGCGCTCCCGAACGGCGCGCACGACGGCGTGCTCGACGCCGCAGCGCTCGATGAGCTCGCTGATCAGGACGCGCTTATAGATGAGATCGACGGGAGTGCCATCGAGCGTCAGCGTCCCGGCGCGAAGCTCCGCAGAGCGCGGATCGGCGACGATGCAGGGCACCCCCTGGCGTGCCGCGTACTCCTGGAAGAGCGTGAACTCGCGGCGTGTGGGCACGTCGAGCCAATCGAGCACGGCGACCCGGGGAATTTCCCGGGTGCCCGACCACGCCTCGTATGCCGTGAGCAGGGCATGGAGAATGTTGTGTCGCGCGGGGAGCGGGCGCACGTCCCAGCGCCGCACGAATGCTCGCACCGCGGGAAGCGCGTAGAAGACCTCGGTGAGAACGTCGTTGAACGACGGTCCCGCCGGGGTCTCGGCGTTGTACTCGGTGAACCGGAGCCCGTCCGCACCGGCGAAGAACGCATCGAGGCGCGAGACCGGACTGGGCCACGGGAAGCCCGGGTCCTCCAGGACCAGCGCCTCTTCCCAACTCGTTAGGCGAAACTGGGCCCGGACCGAACGGTCTGCGACCGCGGCCTGGTGAGCGGTCGCGAAGGCGCCAAGGAGCGCCGCACCGCGCTGCTGGAGTACCCGGTACTGCGCCAGCGACATGAACCGCGGCCGCAGGACCGTGCATAACGGCCGATCGCCAAAATAGAGATCGCGTCGGCGGATCTGCGCATCGAGGACCGCCTGGGAGTCGGCGGCCACGTCGTCCGTGAGCATTTCATGGTACGAGTCGATCGCCTCGCGGAGGATGCCGTCCGCGGCCGCGGCCGGCGCGCGGGCGGTCGCAACGGCGCTCACGGCGACTCCCGCGTCGGCTGGCTTGGGCGCCTGGTCGCAAGCGCGGGGCTGACGGCTGGTCTCACCGCTGGGCGTGCCGGAGCGCGCGGAATGTCGACCGGGTTCTCGGCCGCCGTGGCATCGAGCTCGCGGCGGCCGAGGAGAAACTCGCCGCGCCTGGGCTCGCGGGCCGGGTGCACCGTTTTCGCCAGGCGGATCGCGAGATCGGCCATACGCGACACGGCCCAGTCGAAGTAGTGCGGCGTCAGCGAGTAGACGTCCATGTCCGGCGCCGGATTCATGAAGTCGATCGCGTAGGGGACCCCATCTCGAACGGCCCACTCCATCGAATTCATGTCGTAGCCCAGTGCCCGGACGAGCGTGAGCGAGTCGTCCACGATTCGCCGTCCCAGCTCCGGCGAAAGGTGCTCGTGCTCGACGAGGTATTTTCGCTCGCGTGGATCGTACTTCATCGGCAGCACGTCACGCTGGCCAATGACCAGGCAGCGCACGAACTGCTCCCACTCGATGAACTCCTGCACGATCATCGTCAGGCGCGCGGATTGATTGTAGTGGTGAAGCAGCTCGTCGAGCGACCGGCAAACGTATACGTCGCGCCACCCGCCACCATGGGCGTCCTTGAGAATGCAGGGCATCCCGACATAGTCGACGATCGCTTTCCAATCGAGCGGATACTGGAGGTTGCGCAGGCTTTCCTCGTGGACAATCCCCGGAACGTACTCCTTGTTGGGGAGCGCGACCGTCCTCGGACTCGCCACGCCGAGCCGTGTCGCGAGCGAGGCCCCGAACAGCTTGTCGTCCGCCGACCACATGAAGGGGTTGTTGACGACTGTAGCTCCCTGGAGCGAGGCGTACTTCAGGTAGGTGCGATAGTAGGGCACCTCATGCGAGATCCGGTCGATGATGACCGAATACGGAACCGGCTCATCCATGCGTGTGCCGCCGAGGGTGACGAACTCCGCCTCGACCCCGACATCGCGGCGGCGGATCTCGTCGATGAACGCCGGAGGGAACGACCACTCACGGCCGACGAGGAGGCCAATCTTCGACATGGGAATACCCCTTGGGGCTGCGTGCCGCGTTCAGTCTCAGTCGTGCCCACCGATGTACTTCGCGAGCATCTGGTGCCAATACGGCCAGTCGTGGGCCCACCCGTCCCAGATCCTCAGGGCGTGCCAGACGTCCTTCGATGACAGCACGCTCGAAAGCCACTCGTTGTTCGGACGCATTGGGTCGTCGCGCCCAATGGCAATGATAATGTCGATCTTCCGCAGCGCCGCCAGACGTGCCGGGTCATGTTCGTTCTGCAGGTAGTCGGTCGGGGAGTTGAAGTAAATGGTCTCGTCCGACCAACCGCCCGTCTGCTCCTTGATGTCGTAGAGCCCGCTCATTCCCAGCATCCGTCCAACGAGTGACGGGTGGCGAAAGGCGAAATTAGCGGCATGGTACGCCCCGAAGCTCGCGCCCGTCGTGATGAGAAATGGGTTGGGATTTTGATGCTGGGTCAGCGGCAGGACCTCCCGCAGCAGGTACGACTCGTACTGCAGGTGGCGGCGGGCGCGGGCGGCAGGATGAAGGTGACGGGCGTACCAGCTCTCTTCATCGACGCTGTCGACGCACCACAGCTGGATCCATCCCCGCTCGAGATGCCCGCCGACCGCGCCGATCATCCCTCGATCCTCCCATTCGTAGAATCGGCCCATCGAAGTGGGGAACACGAGGACTCGCGCCCCAGCGTGTCCGAACTGCAGCAGCTCCATGTCGCGGTGGAGCGACGGACTGAACCAGCGATGATGAGCGCGGTGCATTACCTAACGGGGGGAGGTGCCGGACGTCGGACCCCGAGCGCGAGCAGGTCCGTTACCGGTTTCGCGTCGGAAAAAGAAAGCGCAGCACACCCTCCACCCTCGCGGCCCAGGACAACTCGTTATGTCCGCCGCCCTCCGCCTCCAGATACGCGAGGTCCTGCCCAACGACCCATCCCTTGCGCACGAGCGCGTCACGGAGCAGCCGGGCATCGCGCGTGACATCTTCTCCTTCACCGGTGCCCGCGTCGAGCCAGATGCGAAGCGGCAGCCTGGATCCAAGCGCGTCCACCTCCTTGATGATCTGGCGATCATGCCACCACACCGAGGGCGACAGCGCGGCCAACCTGTTGAACACGGTCGGATAGTGCAAGCCGAGGTGGAGCGTGAGCAGACCGCCCAGCGATGAGCCGCCAAGTCCGGTGTTGGCGGCGCTGCGGAGCGTACGGTAACGACGGTCGATGAACGGCTTGATTTCCTGGACCAGCATTCGCCCGTAGGCGTCGGCCTTTCCGCCCATATTCTTGCCGGGATCGCGTGTGGGCGTGTATTCGTCGATCCGGCGCTCGCCCGCATTGTAAATCCCGACGATGATGATCGGCTCGATCGCCCCGGCCTGGATGAGACGTTGCGCCGTCTCATCGACGGACCATTCCTGGCCAGTCGCCGATGTCGAGCGATCGAACAGGTTCTGGCCATCCTGGAGGTACAGGACCGGGAAACGACGGACACGATCGTCGCGATAGCCGGGCGGGCGGTACACGAGCAGCGTGTGGTCGCTCGGAAGAAAGCGTGAGCGAAACTGCGGGTGACGGCGGAAATCCCCGGTGAGCGTGTGCTGCGGCGCTGCCTCGGCCGGCACGTCTTCCTGCTGCAACTCCTCACGACGTGCGAGCATCGCCTTGTCAGAACTCGCCAACGAATCCGATCTCCGGCTCGATGGCCTGGCCAAAGCGCTCCCGCACCGCACGCTGCGCGATGCCGATGAGCTCGCGCACGTCGCGCGCCGTAGCCCGTCCGAGATTCACGATGATGTTCGCGTGGATGTGGGAGATCTGGGCGTCACCCACGCGATGGCCCTTGAGCCCGCATTGGTCGATCAACCGGCCCGCGCCGACGCCCTCGATCTTCTTGAAGATCGATCCGGCGCTCGGATGAAACTGCAGCCACGGATGCTTGCCGCCGCGCCAGCTGAGATTCTCCTGGAGGATTCGCTGCATCACGTTTTCGTCACCCGGCTGCAGCTGAAACGTCACGGCGAGCACGACGTCGTTTCGGTGGTGGAGGATGCTCGTGTCGTACCCGAACTGCATGTAGTCCTTGGTCACCGTTTCGCGATGTCCGTCGTGCGTGAGCAGCTCGCACGACTCGAAAACTTCCTCGATGAACATCGTGCGCTCGCGCGCCGGGGCGGGCGAGAGGAAATGCAGATTCTGCCAGACAGCGCCGCCGACCGTGCTCGGGATCCCGACGTAATGCTCGAGGCCCGAGAGGCCGCGCCGCACGGCCTCGGGAATGAGGTCGCCGATCACCGCACCACTTTCAGCCCATAGCCGGCCGTCGATATCGAAGGCGAAACCACGGGCGCGGTTGTGAATGACGAGACCGCGAAATCCGCGATCGCCGACCAGAACGTTGGCCCCCAGGCCGAGGATGAAATGCGGAACGGTGGTCTCGCGCGCGGCGAGGATGGCACGAGCAAGATCGTCACCCGTGTACGCTGCGTAGAAGAGGTCCGCGGGACCGCCAATGCGAAACGTGGTCAGCGGACCGATCGGCACATCGCGCTCGAGGTGTGTGGGATCGAGACGCGCGACGAGCGCATCGATGCCAACGTCCCGTGTGGTCTTCGTCATGTGGTGGAAAGGAAACCGCGAGGGAGGATGGCGGCCAGGCAGCGAAGCGTCATTCCGCGAGCGCGCGCTCGAGGGCGCGAACGAGCGTCGAATCGTTCGCGCGCACCGGTCCGATATGACGCCACCGCAGAATGCCAGCCCGGTCGATCAGAAACGTGGCGGGGACGCCGATCGCGAAGAACGCCGACTGCACGCGTTCATCGGGATCGAGCCAGAGCGGATACGTCATCCGAAAATCGGTGGCAAACTCGCGAATCGTATCCTCCTCACCCCGCGCGTCCACGCTCACGCCGACCAGCTGCAGGCCGTGACTCGCATACCGTTCGTGCAGGGCCTGAAGGACGGGAATCTCTTCCCGGCACGGATGACACCACGTCGCCCACACGTTGAGAAGGAGAACCCGGCCGCGAGCGTCGGCGAGCGAAACGGAATCGCCCGAGAGCGTGACCGCACGGTATTCGGGAACCGGCCGCCCGACCTCCGGAGCGCGAGCGGATGGTTCATCTCCGGCGGCACAGGCAAGGGACGCGAGCGCGGCCGAGCACGCGGTCCAACGAAGCGCACTCGGTTTCACGACGACCGCTTGACCGAGGCGCGCGCGACGCGAACGCGTGCCGGGTTGCCCGGCTCCGTCCAGGCGAAGATGACGGCATCGCCCGCGGCAGTCATTCGTGGGAAACCGCTGGCGCGAGCGCCGCTCGATTGTGCGATGGTCAGCGACGCGCTCGACTCACCGCTCGCGGCAACTCGCCGCGCACGAACCTCCGCCTGTTGCCCGGAAGTGAACTCCATCCAGCTCACGACCGCGGTTCCGTCGCGGTCGAGGAGGACATCCACGCGGCCCACTGGATTGCCATCATCGATTCTGATGGGTGAGCCGAAGGTGGCGCCTCCGTCATCCGACTGTGCGAGATAGACGCGGCTCGTATCGCCCGCGCTGGTGAACCAGGCGACGACGACGCGGCGCCCGTCGGCCGCGATTGCCGGGCCGTTCACGGGGCAGGCGTCGATCTTCCAGTTGTCGCGATGGACGAGAGTTCCGCGTGTCCAGCCCGAATCCGACCAGCGAATCACGCCGATGTCGCGAATCTCTCCGTCGAGGCGGTCGCGATAGACGACCACCGGTCCTCCGGAGGCAGTCGCGAGCGACGTCTGGCAGCAGTCACATACCCTTTCGTCGAGGACGCGCTCCGGCGCTGCCGCGCCGCTCGGCGAGACGCTCGTCATCACGAGCATCATGTTGGGTGATGCCCCCTTTTGGGCGGCGGCGAAGTTCCGGCCATCGAGCCAGATCGCGCCTAACGAATCGCGGAAGGGGAAGAGGGAGACGAAACCGTGCTCGGTCGCCGTGCCGTCCCGATGTGGAACGGTCGGGGCGGTCCAGGTCGTCCCGCCATCGAGGGACTGCGCGATGCGGACCTCGTATGCGTATTTCGACGTCCCGTTGCGCTGAAGCCAGTGAGCGGCCAGGTGATCGTCGGAGAGGGCGATGACCGAGGGAAAGTCCGCCCAGTTGACGAAGAAATCGGAGCTCTGAGCAATCGTTTTCGGCGCAGACCAGGCCGAGCCGTCGAACGTCGCGAAGCGAAACGCGTGGGCCGTATCGCCAATCGCCTCGAGCCACGACAGGAGGACACGACCGTTGGGAAGCGTCGCGAGATTCGGCTCGCCGCTGGCCGATGCTGCCGGCGAAGCGACGGTGTCGACCTGATCGAACGCGGCGCGATCGGCCTCGGCGGAAGCGCAGGCGGCGGATAACAGCAGCGAAACGCCGAGGGCGTAGCTGCCAGGCGGGCGGGTCATGCGGGCTCCTCGTGAGCGGTCCAGCGGCAAACGATCGGAAACTGCGCTTCAGCGACGACATCGATGATATCGGTCGCGCGCGTCAGTTCCCAGCCCGGCGAGCCGCGGCAGCGCCTTCGGGCGGGCAGGGGCGACCCGGTTAGTCACCGCCGTGGCCGACGGTCACCGCACGCCGGATGACGTTCGCGGGCCGCGGGCCGCGGTTCAGCGCATCCGGCTTCTCACAACCTCGCATACGTCCTTACATACGTTCGAGCTTGATCGTCCGGCGGTGTGGACATCCCGAGATTGGAGATTGCATGAATATCGTCAGTCGCTCGTGCGTTGCGCTGATGGCGGGCTTGGCGGCTTGCGGTGGTGGCGGCGGAGATGGAGGAACGCAGCCCCCGCCCCCGGCCGTATTCACGTCGCTGGTGGTCTCGCCCGCCAGCCCGAACATGGTGGATGGAGACACGGTGCAGCTGACGGCGACTCCGCGGGATCAGAACGGAGGCGCAATGACGGGCCTTCCCGCCGCCACCTTCCAGCTGCTGACCGGGACGGCGGTCTCGGTGTCCGGTGGCGGCCAGGTGATCGCGCAGCAAGCTGGCGCGGCGACGATCCGGGCGTCGGTCACCTCCGGCGCTACGACGAAGGAGGCGACGGCGAACGCCACAGTGAGGGCGCTCGATCCGACGGCCACCGTCGCGGCGACCACCGGAAACGCATTCAATCCCGACACGGTCAAGATCGCGACGAACGGCCAGGTGACCTGGAACTTCGGGACGACGGCGCACAACGTGACCTTTCAGAGTCCACCGGCGCCCGTCGCGAACCTCGCCACGCAGTCGAGCAGCTCGGAAGCGCGGGTCTTTACTACCAACGGCCGGTATCCGTACCTGTGTACGATCCACGCCGGCATGGACGGTGTCGTGATCGTGCGTTCACCGTAAGGCCCATTGCCATCGGGGTCTCGACGGGCACGCGCCATGCGCGTGCCCGTTTGCCATCCGGCGACTTTGTGAATAACTTCACGAGGCCCGCGACTAATACGCGGATGGCCACTGAACGATTCGCCCGACAGGCACGACTGGAGGCTTCACGGTATGCGGTTCTACGCTTTGACAGCTGCGAGCATTCTCATCCTCGGCGCCTGCGCCGGCGGCGATAACGCCGGAGGCACGACCGACACGGCTGCTCCGGCAGCCACCACCACGCCACCACCCGGGGGCGGGGCTCAGGCAACGACGGGAGCGCCCATCACGGGCACCACGCACGAGGTGCGCATGCTCCTGGATGGACAGACGTACAAGTTCGACCCCGCCAACCTGACCATTAAGCAGGGCGATGGAGTGCGGTGGATCATGGTGTCGGGCGGTCCTCACAACGTCGCGTTCGACCCGGCGAAGGTTCCCGATGATGTGGAGTCGGTGCTCAGCGCGAACATGCCGAACCAAATGATGCCGCTTTCCAGCCCTTACCTGACGCAGCCGAACGAAACGTACACCATCTCGTTCGCGGGTGTGAAAGCCGGCACCTACGACTATGTGTGCACGCCACACGTCATGATGGGGATGACAGGCAAGATCACGGTGCAGTGACGTAGGTCCGCTTTTTCCTATTTGTTTCGAGGGGAGCCAAGTGGCTCCCCTCGTTGATTTTGCACCTCACGAAGCCGGTTCCGGTCTCCCTCGCGACGTCGCGGCAACGTTCCTGCAAAGGGAGCCGGTAGAAGCGGCATGGGAGTCGGGAATGATTGGGTCGTGGAACGATTTGGTGAACTTCTTTTGGTGGGTGGTGACCGGTCGAGAAAGCCGGCCGCGTCTCGAGCTGAGCCTTCGCCCGTCGCGGTCGGCCTTCGCCGCCGTCATCTGGGCGTGGGCGAGCTTCGTGGTACTCATGGGGGCTTTGGTGTTCACGGGCGACGTCAACAACCCGGTACCGACCTGGGTCTTCGTGGTGCTTGGCGCGATCGCCATGTTGTGGGCCCCTACGCAGTACGCGGCCTGCGCTGACACGCGCCGCCTTCGGCGGTTCGGCCTCATCGCGCTCGCGATTGGTGCGCCGGTCTGGATTCTCCCGATGCCGCCCGACGCGGCTCTCTCGGTCACGCACCGGTTCGCGCTCTGGTCTTTGTTCGGCATCGCGACCGCTCTCGCCGCACCGCTGCTGGCCTTTCCGCTCCGCCTGATGCGCGCAACGCCGCCGTCGGAGCGGCCCCCGATCCACGACTGACGTCAGGCGCCGCCGCGCACGGCGCCGCGCCCAAACCGGTCTCGCGCCGTGGAGCTCTGGCTCGGCGTCGTCACCTTTGTAGCCGGCGGAGTCTTGTGGCGCGTGGCCAGCCGTGAGCGCGCGCTCGTGGCACCGTGGCTGCCGCGCCTCGGATTGGGCATTGCCGTGCTCGGCCTCGGGACGCTCGCCATCACGCGCGAGGGAGTCGGATGGAACTTCGTTTCGATCGCGGCGAGCCTCGTGGCGATCGGCGTGATCATCTCCGTCCTCCTCGAGATCCTGCGCCGCTGAAGAGGCGATACGTGCGAGCCTTGCCCTCCCGCGCTCGCGCGCCGATTATCGCAACCGTCACAGCCCTCGCCTCCTCTTCGACATGAGTCTCGCCTGATGGCGGGTCCGGACTCTCCTCCCGGGACGGCCCCGGTCGACCCGCCAGGACCTCCTCACGAATCGTTAGGTGCGGATGTCGCCGATCCGGTCAGCCTCTTCATGGGCGAGCCGGTCGCTCCGGCCTCGGTCGGTGTCTGGCTCGGCCGTCGAGCCCGGAACGCCGTCAGGCGCACGGCCTTGCTGGGGGTGACGGGCGGCCTCGTGTTCGTGGGGATGCTGGTGACGCTGATCGTCATTCCCCACCGAGCCCGTCGCGCCGCGGCCGCGATCATGCCGCGCCCCACTGAGCGCCCGGACACCGCACGCCTCCTCGCCGCCGACGCTCTGGCCAGGCAGCGATTGGTGCTCGCCGAAGCAGAGCTGGCCAACACACGGGCGCGCGCGGCACGGCGAGCGCAGCCACCGCCGCCTGACACGCTGCCGACAGCCGTGCGGATGCGGCGCGACTCCCTCCAGGCAGCGATCGCTCGCCTCACAGTGCTCCTGGAGCGCGCGGAGGCAGCGCCGCTGTTCGCCTCGTATCGCGCGTTAGGCGCTTCCCCTCAGCTTCAGGGCGACCCGCGGGTGACGGTATTGCTCGACTCGTTGGCGGAGATCGAGCGGCAGCGCGACGCCTTCGGTGCGACCGGCGGCGTCGATCCGCTCTTCGTGGCACTGACATCTCGAGCGGGAGAGCTGGGCCGTGCCCTTCAGCAAATCGGCGGCGCTCGACGCGCGGCGATGCGCGAGGAGGTCGAGCGGTTGCGACCACCACCCCGGCCAGTGATCGCTCTCCCTCCGGTGGACACGATGCCGGCCGTGGTGGCGCGCGACACCGCTCGTGAGGCGCTGCTTCGCTCGAGCAACGCGCTCGCGAGCGCACGAGACCGGAACCGCCAACTCGATGCACGTCAGGAACGTGCTCGCGAGATTTCCGCGATCGCCGCATCGCCGCTGGCGATGCTCGCGGCGGCGCTGGTGTTCGGGCTCGCCGCGGGCTTCGCCATCGCGCTCGCGGCCGAGCTGCGGAGCCCGCGCGTTGCCGATGCACGGGAAATCGAGCGCCTCGTCTCGATTCCGGTGATCATGCGCGTCGGACCTACGGAACGTATTCCGGAACGATCGCGTCGCCGTGCAGACCGCGAGGTTCCGCCGGTTATCGACCAGGCGACCGATACGTATCGACAGTTGTATCTCTCCCTCGCCGACGGCGCGTCGAACCTCCGAGGCATCACCATCACCGGTGATGAGCCTTCGGTGGTCGCGACGCTGTCGGTGAATCTGGCGGCCGCGGCGGCTGGCCAGGCGCGTCATGCGCTGGTGGTCGACGCCGATGTGACGGTGCATTCCGTATCTGCCGCGCTTCACGTGCCTACCGCACCTGGAGCGACCGAGCTCCTCGCGGGCGAAGCCGAATGGCCGGAAGTGATCGTCAACGCCATCGTGGGGAGGGACCGCAGCATTGATGTGATTCCTGGCGGCCGTCGCGTTGCCGCACAGGAGACAATGCCAGGATCGCTCCGCGATGCCGTTGCGCATCTGGCTCGACGCTACGACACGCTCGTCCTGAGCGCGCCGTGGCTCCGTGAGGTCCCACTCGAGCGCGCGGTCTCAGCGGCGGCCGGAGTCGTCATCGTGGCGCGGACCGGACGAACCACGGCGGTTGGGTTGAAGCGTCTCGTTGCAGCGATTCGGGAGGCGGGCGGACGGGTGCGCGGCATCGTCGCGTGGGAGGCTCCGGATCCGGCAATTCCATTCCTTTCGGAGGTTCCCGAGCGCACGTCCCTGCTCCCCCGGTATGCCGGATTGCGCCGCGGCGAAAACGGATCGGAAGCCGAAGGGACAGAGGATCGGCCTGCGCGCACGGGCGAAAGACAGTATCCTTAGCGATCATTGAGACGTCGCCTAGACTCCTGAATGACTACCGGCTACTCGGATCGCATCAATCACGCGCTCGCCTACGCCGCGAAGCACCATGATCAACAGGTGCGGCGCGGTACGCGCTCGCCGTACCTCACCCGCCACGCGAACGTGGCCGTGATCCTGACGCGATACGGTGGGGATGACGACACCGTCGTCGCGGGGATTCTTCACGACGTGGTTGGCGACAGCGTGCGCGGCGGCGTATCGCGCGAATCCCTCGCGGCCCGCGTCGGGGAGAAGTTCGGCGAGGGGGCCCTCGACATTGCCTTCGCGGTGTCCGAACGTCGCGCGGACGATGACGGGATCGAGCTCTCCGTCGATGAGCGACGCGAGGATCTGCTCGAGCGTCTGGCGCGCGCGCCGGATCGCGCGCGGTGGGTGGTCGCCGCGGATACTCTACACGAAGCCGGAACGCTCCTGGCCGATCTGCGGCGTACCGAGTTTCCTGAGTCCGTATGGGAGCGAAGCTCTCGCGACCAGGGGCTGGATTGGCTGCGGCGGGTCCACGAGCGCCTTGGAGAAGTGGGGTTCAGCGCGCCGATCATGACCGAGCTGGGACAGCTCGTCGCTGACCTCGAGCGACACTGGCGTGCGGTGACGCACGGCAGACCAGCCGGACGCTAGCGCCAGGCGCTCGACTCGACGCGAACCGCACCGCCGGCCGCCGGATATCGCGTCGTCACGTAAGTCTCCAGGATCGCGAGAAACTCCTCGACGATGCGGTCGCCGCGCAGCGTCGTCACGAGCTTGCCGTCCACATAGACGGGTGCCTTGGGCTCCTCGAATGTGCCGGGCAGCGATATTCCAATGTTGGCGTGTTTGCTCTCCCCCGGCCCGTTCACGACGCAGCCCATGACGGCGACCTTCATCTCCTCGACGCCGGGGTGCGTACGACGCCATTCGGGCATGCGCTCGCGCAGATAGACCTGAATGTCCTCCGCCATATGCTGGAAGAACGTGGACGTCGTGCGCCCACATCCCGGACACGCCGTCACCTGCGGCGCGAAGTGCCGGAGCTGCATCGACTGAAGGATCTGCTGCGCGACGAGAACTTCCTCGGTGCGGTCGCCATTTGGTCGCGGCGTCAGCGAGACGCGGATCGTGTCGCCGATTCCCTCACCCAGCAGGATGGCCAGCCCGGCGGTGCTCGCGACGATCCCCTTCATGCCGAGGCCCGCTTCCGTGAGGCCGAGATGGAGCGGGAAGTCGCACCGGCTGGCAAGGCGGCGGTAGACGGTCACCAGATCGGGAACGCCTGACACCTTCGCCGACAGTATGATCCGGTCGTGTGAGAGACCGGTCTCCTCGGCGAGCGTCGCCGAGCGAAGGGCGCTCTCCAGCATCGCCTCGATGTAGACGTCCTTGGCGTCCACGGGCTCGGGTCGTGAGGCGTTCGCGTCCATCATTTGGGTCAGCAGGTCCTGATCGAGCGAGCCCCAGTTCACGCCGATGCGCACGGGTTTGTCATACTCGATGGCCAACTGCACGATCGTGCGAAAATTCTCATCCCGTCGCTTGCCGCCGACGTTACCAGGGTTGATCCGGTACTTGTCGAGCGCGCGGGCACACGCGGGAAATCGCGCGAGGAGCAGGTGGCCGTTGTAGTGGAAATCGCCGATGATCGGCGCTTCGCACCCTTCACCGCGCACCCGCTCGACGATCTCGGGCACAGCGGCGGCGGCCTCATCGTTGTTGACGGTGATCCGGACGAGCTGCGAGCCGGCGCGGGCGAGTGCGATGACCTGCGCCGCCGTCGACGCCGCATCGGCGGTGTCGGTGTTCGTCATGGACTGCACGACCACCGGGTGCGACGAACCGACGGCGACGCCGCCGACGTGGGTCGTGACGGTCTGTCTGCGAGGGGCGAAAGCCACTAGTCTAAGAGTCGATATCCAGGAGCCGCGGCGAGTCGAGGTAGGCGGCTCCATTCGAAAGCTACCATTCCTCCGTACCCCGAACCATGCCCGACGACATCGAGCAGCCGCCGCGCGGTTATAACACCGAAGATGTGAAGGCAGTCGCGGAGGAGCGGCCCGCCGAGGAGCCGCCGCGGCGCCGACGCTTTTCGAGGTGGAAGCTGTTCCTGGTCGCCCTGGTGGTAATCCCCGCGATCGTGTTCGCGCTGTGGACGTGGGCGGCGCTGAACTGGGTGTACTCGGAAGGTGAGCGCGTGGGATGGGTTCAAAAATTCTCGCGCAAGGGATGGCTCTGCAAAACGTGGGAAGGCGAGTTGGCCATGTCGAACGTTCCGGGATCCATGCCGGAGCTGTTTCAGTTCAGCGTCCGGAGCGATTCGGTGGCACGCCTGATCAACGATGCGGCCGGGAAGCGGGTCGCGCTGCACTACGAAGAACACAAGGGAATCCCGGGCTCCTGTTTCGCCGAGACGCCGTACTTCGTGACGGAAGTTCGGATTGTGAACTAGTGCATTGCGTCTCTAATTGGGGTCGCAATCCGAGGAACCGCAGAAGCCGCGACGGCAACAGGCAACAGCGTTAGCCAAGGAATTTCACGGATTTGAACGGCAAAACGACATGGATACGTCAACTGCAGAGCTCTTAGGAAACTGCAACAGCAGAGCGTTAGAAAGCACCTACATGCTAAGGCACGCGACCCTTACCCGGTGGGTTCTCACACAGTCCTTCGCAGTTGCCGTTGCCGTATCTGTGTCGTGTCGCCGTTCAAAATCCGTGAAATTCCATGGTAAGCTGTTGCTGTTGACGTTGGAACTTCTGCGGTCATCTGCGACTCCGGTCGCGATCCGAAATACGAAATCGTCCACTCGACGGCACGGGTACCGCGGAGATTCCGGCGGGCAGCACGCTCCTTGCACTTCCGGCAATGCTCACACCGGAGGTCGAGATTATGGACAGAGGCATGGACTTCCTGCGCAGCCAGGTCAACAACGCGGTAGCGCAACATCAGGCCTTCCTGGACTCGCTCGTGGATCACGAGCGCGAGGCGAAGGATCCGCGGTTCCGTGATCTGTGCAGCCGTCACATCCCGATGATGCGCGAGCATCAACGGATGCTCGAACAGTATCAGCAGCAGCTCGGCGCCCAGACAGGCGTCGCGAAGAAGATGCTCGGTCGCGCGATGGCCGTCGCGAAGGATCTGGCCGACGTCGCTCGGGAGAGCGATTTCCTGCGGCTCGTGTCCGACATCGTCATGGCGCGGCAGGCCGAGGATACCTTCAAGACGTTCCGGGAGGCCGGGCGGGACCTCGGCAACGAGCAGCTGCGGCAGCTCGGGGAAGTCGGCGAGCAGCATCACGACGTGTACGTGAAGGAAGCGAACCGTCTGTGCGCCGAGATGTTCGTCGAGCATGTCCGGGCGGACGAGGTCGTGACGACCAGGGTCGAGACCCGAACGACTCCCGGCGCCTGACCGGCTGGGGGACACCCCCCGGGTATTGCCGTCTGTTCGAAAGTCAGTATATTCGGCTCCGGCGACACCCGAATGAGATGGACCCGGGCGACATTCGCCCGGGTCTTTTTTTTCGGCCGCTGCCTAACGCGGGAGGCACAGGGTCCCGCAGTCACACATTTGTCAGGGTCGGCGCAGGTCCGCTCCCCGACAAACACATCTCAGGAGTAGGGCATGCGTACGACCGGCAAGGTGAAGTGGTTCAACGACGCGAAGGGGTTCGGCTTTATCACCCCGGACAACGGCCAGAAGGACTGTTTCGTGCACTTCAGCGCGATTCAGGGGAAGGGCTTCAAGTCGCTCGCCGAGGGCGACGCCGTCGAGTTCGACATCGTCGAAGGGCAGAAAGGTCCGGCGGCGGAGAACGTGAAGAAGATTGGCGCCTGACGCGTCGCACCGCGCCGCCAATGACGGGGCACCCCCAACGGGGTGCCCCGTTCGACATCCGGCCCTGACCTAACGGGCGCCCCTTCCCCTTTCCGAGGGTGACCCCTTCCCTATTGCGATGGTCCTCGTCATGCCCAATACTGTGACCAACATCCCGAATCGTGTGGCGGTGTGGCAGGAGGAGGCTCCCATGTATAGGTCGTCGCTGGTGCTCGTGGTCGCTGCGGTTGCGCTCGCCGGATGCGCTTCCGCGGGACGGCAAGTCGAAGTGGATTCCGGCGACCTGGCGACGGACCTCGAGCGCGCTCGAGAGGACACCACCCGGGCGCGCGCGGCCTTCGATACGCTGAAGGAACAGCGCCGTGTGGTCGACGCCCGGACGATGGCGTTCGAGGACAGTCTGGCGCGGGCCCGTGAAGCGGCCGCCGCCCGCGCGGCCGCGGCGCGCGACTCCGCACAACGTGTCGCGGCGGCGGCCGTCACGACGCCAGAGCCGGGCGGCGGGGAGCGCGCCCTGTCCGATGCCGAGATCCGCATCATGACGCAGCAGATCTATTTCGCGACCAACAGCGCGCACCTCACCACCGCCTCACGCGCTTTGCTGCGGGAGAAGGCGGCAATCCTCGCGCGCAATCCTGGATTGACCCTCACGCTCACCGGGCACGCCGACGCCCGCGGGGCGGCGGACTACAACCAGCGCCTGAGCGAGCGCCGAGCCGCCTCCGTCCGACGTTTTCTGACGGAGCTGGGTGTGTCGGCAGAACGGCTCACGAGCGAGGGACGCGGCGAGGAGCAACCCGCCCTGGAGGGCAGCGGTGAATCCGTCTGGCAACGCAATCGGCGCGTCGAGTTCGTGATTTCCTAGGAAGCGCCGGTCTCCCTGCCGGATACGAGGGCGCGATCGCGGTGCGATCGCGCCCTCGTCACATCCGCAACAGCATGATTGCCTCCGCGCGGATACGCTGACGCTATTCTGACGAATTGAGGCATGTTGCCCGCGTCGCGCACAGAGCCCGTGCCGGTGAGGTGCTTCGCCGGGCTCGACAGCAGCACCGCGATGCGCGACCCACGACGCCGGATCGATGGAGCCGCGGCGTGGTCGCGGCGGTGGCTTACCCCATCGCACCACTCCATTGAACCATACACGGAGGGGCACATGCAACCGATCTACTCGCTCGGCCTGACCGAGCTGTCGGTGGATGAATTGGGTGCCGTTACAGGCGGAGATGACTCCTGCTGGTGCGACAGCTTCAAGCACGCGTTCGGATACGTGATTGGCTACGCCCTCGCGGAGGTCGTCGACGCTCTCACGAGCCCCGAGGATAGCAATTCGTTCCTGGGCAAATGAGCCGATGCCAGCCGGCGTTCGGCCGCACCTAACACTCTTCGAGGAAAACGATGATGCTATACGACAACGCGCTCGCGGGTCGGGGCGGGCAACTGATACCGCTGGACGACGAGACCCTGGCCACGATCTCCGGTGGCGACGGACCGCTTATTACGATCATCACGGAGTTTGGGAGGCTCTTGTGGGAATGCGTCAAGACAGGGATCGATGACGTGATTGCCGGAGCCGAGGAAGGCTACGCAGACGCTCAGGAGTCATGAGGTCCAACGCTTCGGCGCTCCTGAGGGGCGCCGAAGCGTCAACGCCGCACAGCCAACTCGATGAATCACTTTCGCTACGGAGCACGACGCCTGTCCGCCGTTGGCCGATCGGCGCTGGCCATCGGATGGACATTGCTCTGGTTCGTTCCCGTAGTGGCATCGCTCGCGCTGGGCCCCGCGCTCGCGACCGTCGCGCTCATTGCCTTAACGGCGCTCTTCCTGTGGCGAAACGTCGTCCGGCCGGGACGCTCACGACCTCGCCTGGCGGCAATGCTGCGGCTGCGGCCCTGGCGCCACTACGGATGGCTCACGGTTGCCGCGATAACGCAGCTCGTGCTCGCGCTCGCGACGTTCTTTATGCACGTGCAGCTCGCGAAGTGGCGCCTCGTTCCACCGATTCCCGATGCGGCGGACTTCATTCCTCCCGAATACTACACGCATCCGCTCGGGCCTGCGGCGATCTTCCTCGCCGTTGCCTTGATGGCTCCGATGGTCGAGGAGTTCGCCTTCCGCGGAAAGATGCAGTACAGACTCGAGGGTGCGTTCGGCGTCGTACCGGCCATCGTCGCCACCGCCGTTGTCTTCAGCTTTCTCCATGGCCTGCTGATTGGACTCCATCATCTACCCTTCTCGCTGCTGGTCGGCTGGCTCGCGTGGCGCACGGGCTCTATTTGGCCCGGTGTCTACATGCACGTCGTCAATAACGCGTTTGCCGTGGCGGGACTCTATCTCGCGCGGGACACAAGCTTCGATGACGGAACGCTCTCGCGCTCCTGGCCGTACGCCTTGATCATCGCGCCCGTCATGCTCGCCGTCCTTCTCGTTTCGGCGCGGCGTATCGATCGGCTCGTCAGGCGCGAGCGGCGTAGTCTGCGCCCGCACGCGCCGCGGAGCAGGCCGGAGAATGCCCTCCCCGCGGCGCTCTGAGGAGGAGCCCGGCGAGGAGCTCGTCCCCTCACGACTCGTCGAAGACTGCATCGAGGTCCACCTCGCCCGTCACTCTCCGACCGGGCGCGCACTGTATCTGTCGACGTTGGCACTGACACTCGGGGCCGCGGCGGCACTCCCGGTAGTACAGGTCCCGGTAACAGTGCACGCGAACGGCATGCTGCGCCCGACGGTCGAACGACAGGAAGCCCGCGCCGCGGAGAGTGGTATCGTCCATTCCATCCGCACTCGCGATGGTCAGCGCGTCAGGGCGGGCGATACGCTCATGATCCTCGATGCCCAGAGCGTTGCCGTCCGCCTCGCGACCGTGGACTCGATCGCACACTCGCGTGAGCTCGAGTTAATGGACCTCACGAAACTCCTCGATGCCGGCGACTCACTCGCGACGGTGATTCACCCGCACACGGCACACAGGCGGCAGCAGCTGCGCGAGTACGCCGAGGTACTGACGGAGCTCGGGGCGCGGGAGGCAACCGAGCGTCGCGCAACGGACCGCCTGCGCATGCTTCTCCCGCGCGGCTTCGTTACTCCCGAACAGCTCGAAAGGCAGGATGCCGCGCAGCAAACGGCCAGCGCCGCAATACGTCAACATCGAGAGCGATTTCGGTCGGATTGGTCAGGGGCGCACGCGCG
>DASTYE010000220.1:0-13415 GCA_035765135.1 Gemmatimonadaceae bacterium
AACCTGGCGTTCATAGCCGACTCCTTCGGAGTGTCTCCTCTAGAAGATCGCGGACCTTGATCCATCCGGTGTCGGCGATCGTCCCATTCGCCGTGCGGGTTTTGCCCGGTGACGGACGATCGCCACCGGCGGTCAGGCTGCGTTGGCCGCCTTTTCCAGCGCGGCGATGTCGATCTTTTTCATCCCGAGCATCGCCTTCATCGCCCTGTTTGCCCGCTTGGGGTCTGGATCGCTCAAGAGCTCGTTGAGGGCGGTCGGTATGATCTGCCAGGACAGGCCGTATTTGTCCTTGACCCACCCGCACTGGCTCTCCTCGCCACCGTCCGCCGTGAGCTTTTTCCAGTAGTCATCCACTTCCTGCTGCGTCTTGCAGGAGACGACGAACGAGATCGACTCGTTGAACTTGAACACCGGACCACCATTCAGCGCGGTGAAGTCCTGACCGTCGAGCTGGAATGCGACCGTCATTGCGCTACCTTTGGGCCCCGGCCCAGCCTCTCCATAACGAGCGACGTTGACGATCTTCGAGTTCTTGAAGATCGAGACGTAGAACTTCGCGGCTTCTTCCGCCTGATTGTCGAACCAGAGAAATGGTGTGATTCTTGGCATCGGTTCCTCCCGTAGGTGTTGTCGAGTGAGTTCTGGTGCGCGGCGATCAGTGCATCGCCTCACCCACTAGTCGGAGCCGCGACGAAGATCTCG
Source organism: Gemmatimonadaceae bacterium (assembly GCA_035765135.1). Classification (GTDB taxonomy): domain Bacteria; phylum Gemmatimonadota; class Gemmatimonadetes; order Gemmatimonadales; family Gemmatimonadaceae; genus JAICNG01. The sequence goes on from DASTYE010000220.1 coordinate 703, forward strand.
ACATGGCCCTTTGGGCCAGCCAGGAAGGGCTCAGCGGCCCAGCCGGCGCCGGAACATGGCTGGAAGGCGAACGGTTTGGCTCACTGGGCGGTTGCGTGGAGACGGACACGAGCAGCAAACAGATGATCAGCGCACACCCCTTTGCCGGACTGACCTCGAGCCGATGACCAAGAGCCCTTTCGATAGCACGTCGCGAGGGTGGCTGAGGGCCGTCTACGACTGGATGACGGGCGTCGCGGTGTCGCCCACGCCGTCGGGGTCGCAGGGCGGCTCGGCTCGGACGGGGGTGCCCAGCCGCGTTGGTCACTACATCATCGACCGCAAGCTGGGACAAGGCGGGATGGGTGTCGTCTACGCCGCCCGCGATGAGCGGCTGGAACGCACGGTCGCCCTGAAGCTGATGTCGTCCCTGGCGAGCGATGACACAGCGCGCCAGCGCTTCTGGCGCGAGGCGCGCGCGGCCGCGAGGGTGAACCATCCGAACGTCTGCCAGCTCTACGAGATCGGTGAGGACGATGGCGAGCTGTTCATCGCCATGGAGCTGCTCGAGGGCGAAGCGTTGAGCGACCGCCTCGCGCGAGGACCCCTGAACGTGTCCGAAGCGGTCTCGGTCGGTCTCGGCATGCTCGCGGCGCTGTCCGCGCTTCACACGCGAGGCATAGTTCACCGGGACCTCAAGCCGTCCAACGTCTTTCTCACCCCGCACGGGGTGAAGGTGCTCGACTTCGGGCTCGCGCGACCGAGCGATCCGGATGCCGGTCAATCGCTCGGCTCACCGGGGCATCTCACGCGCACCGGCATGCTCATCGGGACACCGGGCTACATGGCTCCCGAGCAGTTGAATGGGGAGAGCTTCGACGCGCGAAGCGATCTGTTCGCCGCCGGGACCATCCTCTTCGAGATGCTCGCCGGCCGCCCGGCCTTCGCGGGGCACAGCTTCGTGGACAGCATGCACGCGACGCTTCACGAGCATCCGCCGGCGCTCGTGGGTTCGCCAGCGGTCATCGCGGTCGACCGCGTGATCCGTCGCGCGATCGCCAAGCGGCCGGCCGATCGACCACCGACGGCGGAGGTGATGGCAGAAGAGCTCCGCGCCGTTCGCGGTGTCGAAGGCGACACCGCCACGGTCGCGCGAGCGCTCACCCGTGTCGTGGTGCTGCCGTTTCGAGTTCTCCGTCCCGATCCGGAGACGGACTTCCTCGCCTTCAGTCTGTCGGACGCGATCGCCACCTCGCTGTCTGGCATCGGCTCGCTCGTCGTCCGCTCGAACGCCGTCGCCGCACGATTCGCCGGCGATGCGCCCGACCTCAGGGCGCTCGCGACCGAGGCCGAGGTCGATCGCGTGGTGATGGGGACGTTGATGCGGTCGGGTGACCAGGTGCGAGCCACCGCGCAGCTCGTCGAGGCTCCCGCCGGGACGCTGCTCGCGTCGCACTCGGTTCAGGCGTCGATGGGCGACCTTTTTCGTCTCCAGGATGACATCACGCGCCGGGTCGTCGAGGCGATGGCGTTGCCGCTCGCCGCCGGCGAGACTCCGCCCTCGCCGCGGACCCCGCCTAACGCGCGCGCCTACGAGCTCTACCTCCGGGGAAACGAGTTGGCGCGCACCTACGAGGGCCTTCCGCGCGCACGGGAGATGTACGAGCGGTGTCTCGCCCTGGATCCCGGCTTCGCCCCGGCGTGGGCGCAGCTCGGCCGATGTCACCGCGTGATCGGCAAGTACGTGACGGCGACGCCAGACAGCGAAGCTCGCGCAGAGGAGGCATTCCGCCGCTCGCTCGAGCTCAACCCCCGGCTGTCGCTGGCGCACAAGTTCTACGCACAGCTCGAGGCCGACATCGGGCAGGCTCCGCGGGCGCTCGTTCGCTTGTTAGGCGAAGCTGCGCGTCACGGGAATGACCCGGAGCTGTTCGCCGGGCTCGTGCACGTCTGTCGGTATTGCGGGCTCTACGAGCAGGCCATCTCCGCCCATCACGAGGCTCGCCGGCTCGACCCGAACGTCCCCACGAGCCTCGAGCAGACGCTGCTCATGACGTGCGACATCGATCGGCTGCTCTCGGTCGAGCCGCCGCTCCTCATCGCCGGAGCCGACGATATCATCCGCGTCATTGGCCTGGGGCTCGCCGGACGCTTCGATGAGGCACGACGCGGACTGCTCGAGGTGCGCCAGGCGTCTCGTCTTCCGGCGTTCCAGACGTATACCGAGACGCTCATGGCGTGGGTCGACCGTCGGCCGGCCGGCATGGCGAGGGACGTCTCACCGCTCGGCCCGCTCAAGATCATGGAGGACCCGGAGGCCATCTTCCAGGAAGGCTGGCTGCTTTGCGACGTAGGATTGCACGAGCAGGGGCTCGGCTACCTGCGCCGAGCGGTTGCCAAGAGCTACTTCGTCGCGCCCACGCTGGCCGCCGCGCGCGCCTTCGACCCCTTACGCGGCGATGCCCGCTTCCAGGCGCTGCTCATGGAAGCCGAAGCCGGACGCGATCGAGCGATGGCGGCGTTCCGCGAGCACGGCGGAGAACGGCTCCTCGGCGCGTGATGGCCAGGGGCAGTGGCCGCTTCACGGAGGAAGCGTGAAAACGCTGGCCCGCGAGCGCGACAAGCGCGAGGTGCTCGTTAGGTTGGGGGCGCTGCGGCCGGACAGCGCTCGCCGCTGGGGACGAATGTCCCCGCACCAGGCGGTCTGCCACCTCAGCGACTCGTTCTGCATGAGCAGGGGGACGAAACTGGTGAGCGATGCGTCCGGCCCGTTTCAGCGGACGGCGATGAAGTGGGCCGCGCTCTACCTTCCGGTGCCCTGGCCTCCGGGAATCCCCACACGCCCCGAGCTCGATCAGACCGTCGGAGGCACGAAGCCGAGCGATTTCGCCGCTGACGTGGCGCGACTCGAAGAGCTGGTGGAGGTGGTGACGACGGACCCGCGGAGCTTCGATTGGCATCCGCACCCCTATTTCGGCCCGATGTCCCCCGCGGCATGGCTCCGCTGGGGCTATCTCCACATGGATCATCACCTGCGGCAGTTCGGGGTATGAGCTGGACCGACACCCAGGTGAGCATATGAGCGCGTTACTCGTAATTACTTCCGCTGCTCTGATCGTTCTGGGTCAGGGTTTGGCGCCCCGACTCGCCACGCCTTTACCGCGAACCGCGCACGACATGGCGGAATGTCCGCCGGAGCTGCCAATGACGCGTCGTCAAGTGATCAAGTTTGTCACGAGCCCTCAGCTCGCGGCGGACCGAGCCGAGATCGGCCTTGGCAATCCGGATACGGCGGCGGTGCGTGTTCTTGCTGATTCTACCGACGCTGCTGTCTGCCAGTGGCTCAACGCGAACGTCGGGGAACCCTCTGGCCCGCCGTTGTCGAGAACGTACTTCGAAGTCAACGGCTTCTACGTCGTGGCGACTACAACCCAGCGGGAGTTGAGCACGCGGTTCACACCGATGGCGGTTTTCGATAGCACCATGACGTTGCGGAAAGCAATCGCGATGTGAGGGTACCTTCGGCGCGCTTTCGCCCGCCGCCTTGGTCATGTGTTTCCGGCTCGTTAGGTCGGATGAAACATGCGTCGCAATCGATTTGTGATCCATCGCACGTTTCGGTATTGCGTTTGCTTACAGCCGCCCCCTTGACGCTGTCGCTCAACCCAAATCAAGGAGGGCAGGTCTATGAGGAGCTGGAAAACTTCCACTCTCGTGGCGTGTGCGCTCGCCGTGACGGCGACCGCGATGGCATGCCGGGACAATGTCGTCGGTCCGACATCGCCGGGTCCGGGAGGTCCCAGGTTGCACGTCGGAACAGGACCCGCGGCCTTTCGCCTAACTGGCGGCGGTCGTGTCGATGAGCGAGACCACAACGGCTACGCCAAGAACACCCCCGAATCTCGCGACTTCGCGACGTTCGGGTTCCAGGCCCGACCCACCGGTCCTAACACAACCGAGGGGAGTGGCAACATCACCTGGGTCGAGCACGACCCCGGCGCGCCCGGCGGAGGATTCACCTTCCACGGCCGCGTGACGCGGTTCGAGGGCACCGACACCGGCTGCGGCAAGTTCAGCGGCACCGGCAACGCACGGCGGCGCGATGGGATGACCTTCGACGATGTCTGGTTCGAGGTCGAGCACGCGTGCGACGTCGACGAGCCGGGCGTCGGGGCCGATCACATCATGATCATGCTCCCCGGCTACTCGCGCCATGGATTGCTGTCGGGCGGGAACATCCAGAGACACAAGCTATGACCGCCGGATTTCTCTCCCCTCACAGCCATCAACGACTCGCACGAGGAGACAGTCATATGGAATCGATCAGGCTTTACCTGCGCAGACTGCTGCCGGCCACGGTCGCGCTGCTCGGCACTCTCGCGCTCACTCCGGACGCTGGGCTTGCGCAGTGGCAAGTGGGCGGCTCCGGGTATGGCAGTTCCGTTCGCCTACTGGGCACGACCACGCAATCCCCGGTGGCCTCGCTTCCCAGCGGAGGCGGCTACGATGTTGGCGAAGCACAGTCGTTTGGCGTGCCGGACGCGGTCAGCGCACAGTGGCTCACGGCGGTCGCGACCGGAAGCGTCTCGAGCGGAGAGTCACCCGCTTCGCAGACCGTCTCCGAGGCTGAAAGCGTCAGCGTACTCAACGGGCTCGTTCGGGCCGACGCCGTCACCGCGGTCGCCAGCAGCTACGTCACCGATGCTGGAGCAGCGAGCAATGCCACCGGCTCGGGGTTCGTCAACCTCGTCGTCAACGGCGTTGCGTACACGACGGATGTCGCCCCGAACACGCGCGTCGACATCCCGCTGGTGGGATACGTAGTGCTCAACGAGCAGATCCCGAGTGGGGACGGGGCGAGCTCGAGCGGCATTCAGGTGAACATGATTCACGTCCGCCTGCTGAACGGCGGAGAGATCATCCTCGGCTCTGCGTCGAGCAGCGTCGCGCGCTAGCGACGAGTGACTCGGGCTGAGCCCGGATAAAGAAACGTCGCTGGGTGAGGAAGGTTGTGGTGGGACGGCCTCGACTGGTCGTCCCCTGCACCCTTCCTCACCCAGCGACTGAGACGCGGACGCCGCGCCAAGGGCGGAGTGGGATTCCGTTGCGCTACTCGCCCGGAGCTTGAAGCGGGAGCCGGATCGCGAACGTTGATCCGACGCCAACCTCGCTCTGAACATCGAGCACACCGCCCATCTGGGCGACGAGCGCGTGCGAGATCGCCAGGCCAAGGCCAACGCCCGGGAGCGATGCCGTCCCGGCACTGCGGTAATACGGCTCGAAGATCGCCGCCCGCTCGGCAGCCGCGATACCCGGCCCGGTGTCGGTGACGCGGATCTCGCCCCACAGAGCGCCATCGACGGTGCGGAGCCGGGTCGCGAGCGTGATCGTGCCATCTTCCGGTGTGAACTTCACCGCATTGCCGACGAGGTTCACCAACACTTGTCGGACACGAGCATGATTGCCCACCACGACGAGATCGGCGCCCGCGTCGAGCTGAAGGGTCTGTCGCTTGGCGAGAGCGGCGGGCGCGAGGATGTCCACCGCTTCGCGAGCCACGAGCATGGAGTGCACCGGCTCGAGCGCCACGGGCATGACGCCAGCCGTTAGGCGTGCCATGTCCATGACGCTGTCGAGCAATGACAGCAAGTGCTGGCCGCTCATGCGCACGCGTCCGAGGGCGTGACGCTGGCGGTCGGTGACGCTCCCGTAGATGCCGTCCTCGAGGTTCGAGCAGTACGAATCGATCGCGCCGAGCGGGCTGCGGATGTCGTGTGCCAGCGTCGCCAATGCCCGGTCCTTGGCGTTGGTGGCGCCTTCGCTCGCCGACAGGCGGCCTTCCATTTCCAGCCGTACCTCACCGCCAAGCCGTGCTCCCTCGAGCGCCACCGCCGCCTGGTCGGCGAGTGCCGAGAGCATCCACTCATCGGCGTCCGTCGTGCTCCGGGGCAAGGCGACGGCCAGCAAGCCGGTCACGACGCCCCCCACCACGAGCGGAACCGCGAGGAGCCGCTCGTCAGGCACCTCGAAGAGGCCCTGCAACCGCCCGAACACTTCCTCGGTGAGGGGCGCACCGAACCGCGACGCGCGCTCCGCGGCGATTCCATGTGAGGCGCGGACCTGCATCTCACCGCCCCGGTCAGCCAGCATGAGGACGGCAGCCGGCGCCTCGAGCAGTGCGGCGCCCTGCTGGACCGTCACGCGCGCCACCTGGTCGAGCGACGTCGCGTAGGTCAGCGCGCGACCGATCTCCGTCAAGCGTCGGAGCTGCAGCGTCTCGGTGGTTCCCTCGAACGCCAGCGACTCCGTGTTCGTCACAGAACGCGCAGCCCTGTCGAGCTGATTTCCACCTCACGCACCCGCGCATCGTGACCGCTGCCGCGCGTTTTCAGAATTCGCAGTGAGCGCCGGGTACGCTCCTCCCCTTCGACAGTGAGCAGGAGGACGTTGTCCGACAGATAGCTCACCGCGTTTTGCACCCCGTTGCCGGCGATGGTATTGCCGGTCGTTTCGAAGTTCAGGACGCTGGTGATCCCACTGACCGCGAAATGCTGCACCAGTGCGTAGAGATAGTCATGCAGTCGCTGCGGATCGGTCGCGGCGCTCGCGAGATCTCCCAGGGCGTCGATCACGAGGCGGCGCACACGTCGCTGCTGAATGCGCCGGAACATGTCCACGATGATGCTGTCGATCTGGAGCTCCACCGGAGAGGCATACACCAGGTCGAGCCCCTGCGCCTGCGCCTCCTCGAGGTTGACGCCGAGATTCCGGATCGTCCGCATGAGCTGCGATGGATTCTCCTGGAAGTTCATGTACAGCGTCGGTTCTCCCTGGCGCGCGCCTTCCAGCGCGAACTGCAGGGCGATCGTCGTCTTTCCCGCGCCTGACGGTCCGCCTAACAACGTCGTCGAACCGCGCCACACGCCGCCGTCGAGCATCTCGTCCAGACCCGTAATACCGGTAGAGATACGTTCCGAGGCCGGCTCATAGCCCTCCGGCATCTGCGGACTCACCAGTCTCGGGAAGATGTCGAGCCCGGAATCGGTGATGCGGAACGCGTGAGCGCCCTCGAGATATCGGCTCCCACGGAGCTTGTACACTCGGAAATAGCGCTCGTCCCTGTTGCCAAGCCGGCGTCGTGACATCTCGACGATCCCGTCTGCGACCGCAAACTCCGGATAGCGGAGAATGTCCTCCTCGTTGTACTCGCCGAGGAGAAACGCGGTGGTGCCATAGGCCGTGAGGAGCGCCGTCATCTCGTACACCATCCGGCGGCGTGCGCCGACCGATGGCAGAAGATCGTGCACGGCCTTGAACGAGTCGATGACGATGATCTTCGGCGAGAGCTCTCGAATGGCGGTTTGCAGCAGCGGGATGAGAGCCGCGCTTCCGTCTCTGGCGAGCTGTGGCCCGACATCCTCGTAGATGACCTGCGACCCGAGCTTGCTCTCATCGAAGAACCGAAATCCCTGCAAGTACCGCACGACCTTCGGGAGAGGCTCCGAGAGCGTGGTGAAGTACAGGATCGGCCGGTCGTCAGCCGCGTTGGCGAAGATGAGCTGTTCGGCGAAGATCGTCTTTCCCGACCCCGGGTGGCCCATGATGATATTGATCGAGTCTTTCGGGAATCCGCCGCCAAGGATGTGATCGGCTTCTGGGTTCCCGGAGCTCATGCGCTCGGAGGCCGCTTCGAACTCCGGCACGCTGAGCCGTCGGTCCCGCACTACATCGAGTTCCATTGGTGCTCCATTGGTGCGGGTAACGGCGGGACGAGCGCGCCGCGAATGGTTGCGAGAAACGTGGCTTCGATGAACGGTTTCCGGAGATAGGCGGCTGCCCCGGCGTCAGCGGCACGCGCTGCGGCGGCGAGGATGCTGAAGACCACGACGGGGATGCGGCTGGTGCCGGCGTCCGCGCGCAGCTGCCGGCAGAGCGTGAGCCCGTCGAGCTTCGGAATGAGGATCTCGGTGATGACGAGCACCGGATGCGTCGACCGCACGACGTCCAGCGCCGCGAGGCCATCGCCCGAGAAGCTCACCGCGAAGCCAGCCTGCTCCAGGAAGTAGCGTTGAAGCTGGCGGACGTTTTCGTCCCGCTCGACGATGAGGATGATCCCGGACCGCGATGACTCATTCATGCACTGGCATGAGCATATCGCGCGTGCCTAACGTGACTACAACGAACGGAATTTGGGCCATGGGCGCGATCACCTCACGAGGGAGGCGTCGCCAGGAGCGCCACGGTTCGCGGGGGGTCGGACACACCCCGCCTGCGCTGGTGCAGTCGTCGCAGATGATGAATTTAGCTCATTGGTGAGGCGAGGACAATGAGCCCGACACTTAACCCCACCTGGCGAGCAGCGAGCACTCGCTGTCGCTCCTTTCCCGCCGGATTGCGGTGAATTAGGTTCGGTGCCGCGTTCGGGATTACGGCGCACGAGCTACACGAATGACTGGGCTGAGGAGCGAGAGTGTATCTCCGGCACGGATTACTTGTCGCGCTCCTCGTCACTCTGCTCTTGTCTGCAAGACACCGCCCGCTGTTCGCGCAGGATTCAGCGCGCGCGACAGTCTGTGAGGGCAGCGTCGTCTCCTCCGTTGCCGTCACCAGTGCCGCGCCTTCGTTCCTCGTTCTGCCGGGGCCGCTGCGCAAGGTTGCGCGCGGCGCCGGTCTCCAGGCGACCACGAGAGCGAGCGTGGTCCGCCGTTTTCTTCTCCTCCAGGCAGGCGGCCTGTGCACGGAGCGCCAGCGAGCGGAGTCGGAGCGCATTCTCCGCCTTCAGCCCTTTCTGGCTGATGCGACGGTGCGTGCAGTTCCTGACAGCGGCGGTCGTGTCCGCATCGAGGTCGAAACCGTCGATGAGATTCCGGTCGTTCTTGGCGGGAGCTTCGATGGCATGCGACCGTCCGCGCTCATGCTCGGCAACCGCAATGTGGCCGGCGGCGGGATCTACCTAACGGCTCGCGGCGAGCGGGGAGAGGCGTACCGAGATGGCGCGTCGCTGCGTTTCGTTGCCAACCAGGCACTCGGTCGCCCCTACGTCCTTGCGCTCCTGGCCGAGCGTGCGCCGCTCGGCAGCACGTTCACAATCGCTTTGGGACACGCCTTCCTCACGGATCTGCAGCGAAACGCGTGGCACGTCGGTTATGGAGACGCCGAGGACTACGTGTCGTTCGTCCGACCCACAGGCGAGGCGCTGTCGCTGGAGGTGAAGCGATCCTTCTGGGACGTGGGTGGCGTCACACGAATCGGCATTCGCGGCCGGAGTGCGTTCTTCGGGGGACTGCTGACGCGGGAGCGCGCGGCCCAGGGCGAGCAGCCAGTCATCATTACCGACTCGGGGCTCGTCGCGGACACCGACCCGGCGCTCGTGGGGCGTTTCGCTCCCTACGAGAACGTCCGTGTCAACGCCGTCCTCGGCATGCGCTTCCTGAGATTCACCACGGTTCGCGGCTTCGACGCGCTCACCGGCGCCCAGGATGTGGCGTCGGGCGTGCAGCTGGGTGTGCTCGCCGGTCGCGGTATCCCGAAGCTCGGCGGCACCGACGAGGACACCTTTCTCTCAGCGGACATCTACGCCGGTATCAGTTCGGTCAATTCGCTGTTGGCGCTGAGAATGGAAGGAGAGGGGCGGCGGGAGACGAGGTGGGATGCGGTAGTCGGCAGCGGTCGTCTCGCGTGGTATCGGAAACTGGGCGGCTCGCATCTGCTCATCGCCAGCGGTGAATTCTCAGGCGGCTGGCGCGCGCGGCTCCCGTTCCAGCTCATGCTCGGCGACCGGCAGGGTGGCGTTCGCGGCTACCACCGCTCCCGCATCGGCGGGGGGCAACGCGCTGTCCTCCGTCTCGAGGAGCGGTGGTCGATCGGCCGCATAACGCGGCGTGCCGATGTCGGGCTTGCCACATTCGCGGACGCGGGGAAAGTCTGGGCCGGCGACGTACCGTTTGGCGTCACGAGCCCGACGAAAGCGAGCGTCGGGGTGGGCTTGCTCGCGGCCACTCCCCTGTCGAGGCGGCTCTGGCGCCTGGATCTCGCGGTGCCAGTGAGCGCCGATGTCGACGCCAGGAGGTGGGAGCTGAGGTTGTCGACGACGCAGGTGCGAGGATTTTGGCGAGAGCCGCGCGACGTCGCGCGCCTTCGCGCTGCAGCGGCCCCGTCGACCATCTTTACCTGGCCCTGATCTCAGCGCGTTGTCCCGCTCGAATGGCCAGGGACGGAATCGAACCGCCGACACGCGGATTTTCAGTCCGCTGCTCTACCAACTGAGCTACCTGGCCGAGCCGTGAAAACTAAACGGCCGGCGGATACGACTCAATCGGCGGTTTGGGTTTTCCCAGGAATCGACGCCGCTACCATCCTCGCCGGAAGAGAACGGTCGGGACCGTTCGCACCATGATCCCGAGATCCCGCAGGATACTGCGGCTCCCGAGATACTCCAGATCGAAATGGACCTTTCGCCGCACGTCGTCCACGGACGTGTCGTAGGTGTGCTTGACCTGCGCCCACCCGGTGATGCCGGGCCGAGCCCGCTGCCGCAGCGGGTAGTCGGGGATTTCCACCCGGAGCCGTGAGAAAATGCTGGGACGCTCGGGTCTCGGGCCGACGATGTTCATGTCGCCCTTCACGACGTTGATCAGCTGCGGCAGCTCATCCAGGCGGAACTGACGCATCACGCGCCCTAACGGCGTGACGCGCGCGTCACCTTTCGTCGCCCACACCGCGCCGGATTTGCATTCGGCATCCACGCACATCGAGCGGAACTTGTAGATCCTGAACGGCCGGCCGCCGATGTCCTGCCATCGACGTCCGTGCATCGGCAGCGCGGCCGGCGACCGCCGGTTAGGCCTGGCTCGCCGCTCGACACGCCCTCTGCGGTCGAGGCCGGCGCGCCGATCGACGCCCTGACGCCGCTCGCGATGCCGGCGCCGACTGCGATATCGATAATCGATGCCGACGCGCACTTGTCGGTAAAGGATCGGGCCGCGCGAGGTGAGCCTCACCGCGAGCGCAAGCAGCAGCAGCACGGGCGAGAGGACCAGGAGCGCGATGACCGCCAGAACGATATTGATCAGACGGTTGAGCCGCTCGGATGGTGCGCCCGGCGCGGAGACCTGATCCGGTACGACGAAAGGTCGAAAGCTGACGGCGGTGGGGACCTGCTCTGCCCAGGTGGTGACTTCGTTCACCTCGATCTTCGGCTCTGCATCCGGCACGCGTCGCAAGTGGGGACGAGCGTTCGTGCGTGGCTGGCCGTTAGGCACATCCGCGGGCCCGTGATCGATTGCCCGAGAGTCTGTCAGGTCCATCTTGCGTCGATCATAAATGCTGGAAACATATGGTGATGGAGATCACAAAGTCGCGCGCCTTGGCATCACATTCCGTGCCTTAGCCCTCTCGAGACGGCAAGAAAACGCAAGTGTGCTTGCCAGCCGACGCGACAGCACGGATTCGCAACGGCGAAACGAATGAAGCCCAAGAGCCCGGCTTCACCGCCGAAGCCGTGTCGAATGTGAGCGCCGCCTAACCGCTCGATGTCGTCGCAACTTGCTGCGACACCGCGATATGTACGATTCGGGTTGCTGCGCTTCGTGACGCGCGTCCTTGCCATAGAGCACCTGTTTCTTAGGTTGCTCGAGGCGGGGTTCTTCCCGCCACGAACACCGCTGCTCAGAGCAAATCCGCCGAAAGGCGGAGACGCAGAGCCCGGGGACTTCCGCGAGCCGCGCCACGACGGTCGCTCGCCATGTCCGCCCAGCCGCCAGCGGCCCTTTTCGAATCCGGACTTTCGCTCCGGAATCGTGCAAGGCCCTCGCGGTGATCGTGCGTCGTCGCCGATGATGCTCCGTTAGCCGCGAGGCCCAGCGATCGTCACGATGAGCAAGGCTCGTGACCGATCGCATCACCGCGAACCAGGGCCACGCGCATGCGATTCCTCCGCCTCCCCCCAATCTTCGCCGCGATCGCCGCCATACTTCTCACCGCGTCGTGCGAGACCGCTCGTCTCGTCGACGAGGGCGGACCGACGCTGTGGAGCTCGGTCTCGCCGAGAACGGCCGTACTCGAAGCGATCGGCGCGACGCTCCAGATGAGCGTGGTCGACGCGTCAGGACAGCCCGTCTCCGACCCGGATCTCACCTGGCAGGCGGTGGAGCCTAACGTATTGCAGGTGGACGGCACCGGTCGGGTGACCGCCGTCGCCCCGGGCGCCGCGCGCGTGGTCGCCCTCGCGTCGAGCCGGACTGACACCGCGATCGTCGAGGTGCGGCAGACCGTGCGCACGATCGCGATCGCGCCATCGGCCCTCAGCGTGCAGGTGGGGTCGAGCGTGCAGCTCACCGCGTTCCTCAGCGATGCGAACGGTCACGCCATCACCGGCCGATCCATCACGTGGACGAGCGCCTCGCCCTCCATCGCGACCGTCAACGCCAACGGCCTCGTCACCACGGTTGCCGCCGGCGCGGCGGTCATTAACGCGACGAGTGGCAATGCGTCGGGCACCGCCACCGTCACCGTGACGACGGCGCCACCTCCGCCGCCGCCTCCCCCCGCCGCCGTAGCCACGGTGACCATCACGCCGCCGGCAGCGAGCGTCGAAGTCGGATCGAGTGTTCAGCTGCTCGCCACGCTTCGAGATGCGAGCGGAGCGGAACTCACCGGCCGCACCGTCACCTGGACCACGAGCTCGAGCCCCATCGCGACAGTTTCTGCCAGCGGCCTCGTCACCGCAGTGGCCG
>DASTYE010000221.1:0-5189 GCA_035765135.1 Gemmatimonadaceae bacterium
TCGTCGAGCTGGTCGAGCGTCTCGGGCAGCGCGCCCGTCGATCCGGAGTCAAGCGCTTCTTGCGAGGGATAGAGATCGTGCACGACCAACAACGTCTTGCCGGCGTTTTCCTCGAAGGTCACCGTGGTGATGGTCTTGCCGCTGTCTCCTTCCTCATTGGTCCAAACGAGGCGTGAGTGCGGTGTCACTTCGAGGTACGTGCCGAAGAACTCCATCGTCGAATCTTCGTGGCGAAACACCAAACGATACTGCCCCCCAACGCGAACATCCATTTCGCAGGAAAGCAGGGTCAGCCCAAACGACTTTGGTACCCACCACCTCCTGAATAGCTCTGCGTTGGTCCACGCCTCGAACACGAGGCGCGCAGGACCGTTTACGGTTCGTGTGACGACGAGCTCGAGCTCGGACTTCCGTTCCACCGTCGTGTGGTTCTTCGTGGGGGTGGCCTCACTTTCTCTTCTTTCGTCCATCGACTCTCTCCTTCCGCGTTAGGTCCTCGACGACGTTGTCCAACTCGTCGAAGCGTGCGCTCCAGAGCTGGCGGTACCTCTCGATCCATGCCGCCTCTTCCTGCAGTCCGCGGCGGCCGAGCCTACAGGTCCGCACGCGCCCGACCTTCTCCGTGGTGACGAGCCCCGCTTGCTCCAGGACGCCTACATGTTTCTTCATGCCCGTGAGGGTCATGTGGAACCGCTCGGCAAGGGCCGTGATCGAAGCGTCCCCACGCCCGAGTTGCTCCAGAACGCCGCGTCGAGTGGCGTCCGAGAGCGCGCCGAACGAGGCATCGAAGTGGTTGTGGAAATACTGAACCATGTAGTTCAGTATACAACATGGCGTGACGGCATGCAATGGGCGGCTGAGCGTCCGCTGCGTTGCCGGCGTTCGCGGTAGTCTCTTTGCCGCGGTTTACTGCACCGTCCTTGGAAGCTCAATGCTGCAATGGTTAGTCATGCGACTGCCGCGGAGAGCCCGAAGGGCCTCGCTTGATGGGATATATAAGATATTGTATACTCGCCCATGCCTCTGAAGCCGGTCGTCTGAGTGGGCTCGAGCCTGGAGGATCTGCGGAGCTTTCCGGACGTCGCGCGGCAACGAGCGGGGCATAGCCTGCACCTCGTGCAACTCGGCCTCGAGCCCGGCGACCGGAGACCGATGACAGATACCGGGCCTGGCGTCGCGGAACTCCGAATTCGGACGGACCGGGCCCACCGGGTGTTCTACGTCGCGCGGTTTACGGAAGCGATCTACGTCCTGCATGCCTTCGAGAAGAAGACGAGGAAGACGGCGCGACAGGATCTTTGAGATTGGGCGTGCGCGTTTGCGTGAGGTACTGCGGATGCCGCAGGGACGGCGGAGGAGCGACTAATGGCGACGAAGGTGCGGCGGTCGAGCGGGAATGTGTTTCGCGACTTGGGCTACGGACCGGAGGCAGCGGAGCATCTCCGCATTCGGTCGGTGCTGATGGCAACGCTGTCCGGACTCATCCAAGACCGCGAGCTCACCCAGGCGGAGGCGGCGCGGCTCTTTGGGGTGAGTCAGCCCCGGGTGAGCGATCTCGTGCGGGGGAAGATCGATCTGTTCAGCATCGACACCTTGGTCGACATGCTGGCCCGGGCGGGCATGAAGGTCGAGTTCACGGCGAAACCCACCTCAAAGCGACGTCCGAGAGTCGCATAACGCCTGGTTAAGCTGCGAACGAGTCAAATAGACGTCCGTGCGCAGCACGCGCAATCCGCACATCGGTCGTCAGCTTCAGGGATCGTTAGGCCGCTGGTGGGAGGCATCATCCTGCAATACGCGGCTTCGACCGCCCTCACCTACCCGCCGGCGGAATGACGATGGGGTTGACGAACTTCTGAGTGATCACGCGCGGTGTCGGTGATGCGGCATGCACCTCGCGCACGAAATCCGCAAGCCGCGCGAGGGCCGTATCCTGCGACGCGTCGAACGGTACGAAGTAGTTGTCCCCGTGCGTGGGCAAAAACCACGGCCGGTGACCCAAGGGCGCGCATGAGGCGCCCAGTGTAGTCGTATATCTACCGGCGAGTCTCCGCCGCGCCCACCAGGACGACGTCGGGGCGAAGCCCCTCGATCTCGCGCTCGACGTAGTTCGTCCAGCCGAATCATTGCTACGCTCGTCGAGACGTTCGAGGATGCACGGCTCGACCTCGCCCTCGAAGCATGGCGAGTTCCCCAATGCCGGACCCCAGGTGACGAGATCACGAACGCGATCGATCGCGGCGCTCACGCGCGCACGTTGACGGATCGATCCCGAGTCACGCAGGAACAGCAGTGTGTACAGGTTCGACCACCCGAATGGCGGGGCGAGGCTGAACAAAGCTCGGTGGCCGCTGCAACGCCAAGGCGCGGTGACGAGGTCGCGCCTGTTTCACGTTCGACGGTTGCGGAGCTTCAGTCGATGTCCCACGTCGACGATCGCCGCAATCAGCGGCTGCAGCTCGTGACCGAGTTCGGTGAGGGCGTACTCGACCGTTGGCGGGGAGGTGGGCATGACGTGGCGTGAGATCACGCCCATCCGCTCCAACTCCACCAGGCGCGCCGAGAGCACCTTTGCGGAGATCCCGTTGACGTCGCGCCGGAGTTCACTGAACCGGCGCGGCGCGTCGCGCAGATACCAGATGATGTGCGGCTTCCACGCGCCACCGATGACGCGCATGCACTCTGTCAGCGGACACTCGGCAGGAGGCGGCACCACCCTGTTCTTGCGCATCGGAACCGACACGATTCTCTCCAGTTACTCGCAGGTAACCCAATTCTTCGGACAGGCCTGGTTCTGGTTACCAAAGGTAACCAGATTGCCCCTCGTAACGGCAGCCGCACGGATGCGTGCCGCCGGATCAAACACAACGAGGATTCGATTCATGGCGAAGGTCGCGATCGTCTATCACAGCGGGTTCGGCCACACGAAGGTTCAGGCCGAAGCGGTGCACCGCGGGGCATCCCGCGTGAAGAATGTGGAAGCTGTCCTGATCCCGATCGAGGAGTACGAAAGGCACTGGGAGGCGCTCGATCGCGCTGACGCGATCGTGATGGGCGCGCCGACCTACATGGCCGGTGCATCGGCGCAGTTCAAGGCATTCCTCGACGCCACCTCATCCCGGTGGGCGGAGCAGCGCTGGAAGGACAAGCTCGCCGCTGGCTTTACCAATTCGGCCGGCCACAACGGTGACAAGCTCAACACGCTGCAGCAGTTCAATCTGTTCGCGATGCAGCACGGGATGATCTGGGTCGGGCTCGGACTGCTGCCGGGGAATCACACGAGCCAAGGCTCGCCGGAGGACCTCAACAGGCTCGCCGGCTTCCTCGGGGCGATGGCCCAATCGAATGCGGACCAGCCGGCGGAGTTGGTCCCGCCCCCCTCCGATCGTGCGACAGCCGAACATCTGGGCAAGCGCGTCGCCGAGGCCGCGCTCAAGTGGCGCGCCGGCACGCAGGCGCAGCGGGGTCAGCACGCGAGCGACACGCGCGCGGGCGTCGGGGCATAGGATGGATGCCTCGTATGCTGCCATCGCGCAGGTGCTGGCCGAGTATTTCGATGGCTTGCACCACAGCGATTCGGAACGGCTGTCGCGTGCGTTCCACCCACAGGCGCACTACGTGTGCCCGACCGAGGACGCACTGGTTTATCGGACGATGTCCGAGTACTTCCCCATCGTCGACGCCCGGCCATCGCCGGCGAGCCGTGGCGAACCGCGGCACGATCGGATCATATCGATCGAGCTCGGCGGTCCGGCGCTCGCGTTCGTGCGCGCCGAATGTTCGATCGGCCCGAAGTTCTTCACGGACTTCCTGACGCTCATCCGCACCGACAATCGGTGGCAGATCATCTCCAAGGTATTCCATTTCGACCTGCGTTCCTGACGGATAACTGGTCGATCCCATCATCGAGCACACGACAGATGCCGTATATCAACATCAAGATCACGCGCGAAGGCGCGACGCAAGAGCAGAAGGCGGAGCTGATCGCTGGAGTGACCGACCTCATGGTGCGGGTCCTCGACAAGAGCCCCGCGACCACGTTCGTGGTCATCGACGAGGTCGAGATGGAGGACTGGGGGATCGGCGGCATGCCGGTCGACGAGTTTCGCGCACAACAGACGCGAGGGAAGTAGGCCGTCGAACGCGAGGGCCGCGTCCGGCGACCGAGCGACGCGCGAAGCGCGTGGAGCAGACGGCCGCGCGTCGGCAGAACGCCTACCGTTCAACTGCAGGCGGTCTTCTCGAAAGCGCGCGACAGCGCGCTTTGCCGTTGCACTTGAAGCACACGAACTGCGATGGCTACCCTAACGTTCGCGCCTGACAGTTGCAACGGTTAGTTCTGCGGCAGGCGCTCACGACTCAAAAATCAGAACTACGTGGGCAACGCGCCAGCTAGATCGCGTGCGCTCAAAGACATAATACGCTCGGTGAAGACAGTCGCGGCCGCAATGGATCTCCCCGAGCACCACAGCTGTGGCACTATCGGGTGAGAACGCGATGCGCGATGTGCCGAGCGTACTGACCCTAGTCTGCCAGGCACGGTCGGCTGCGGCGTCGCGCGACCACGCGGGAGCACATTCGGTGCGGAGCCGTAAGCCGTAGGCTCTCCAATCGGAGGGCAAGGGTAAGCAATTCGTATCGCGCGCGGTCTGCTGCAGGGAGACGAGTATAGCTGGATCGAGGGTTGGCTGTTCGTGCGTAATGCGGGCCAAGTGGAGTGCGAGGTGGAGGGCGTCGAGTCCTGGGAGCGAGGAGCGCGCCTCAAAGACGCCTTCCCGAGCACTGGGCCCCAAGCGGAGTAGCTGCTCCGCCAGGGCGGCGTAAACCATTTCGTGTCGACTCGTCACGTCGCCCCTCTGTGCAGTCGACGCGCACGAGCTCGTTATCGCAGCCAAACCTGCGAGGAGCAGAGAACGCTGATACCACCACATCTACACCTCAAAAGGATGATTGCTGTCCGCAGAACGCCGCATTTCACCTGCGAGCGGTCTGCCCCGAAGGGGCAGGGCGCTCCGTCGTCGCGCGGAGCGCGACGGGTAGTAAATGCGATGGCTTCCTTAACACTCGCGCTCGACAGCCTGCAGCGGCTAGTTATACAGCCCTACTCCGACGCCCCGGCGCAGCGAGCGCGGAATCCGGACTCCACGATGCTCTTCAAGGGGTTGCTCTTCAAGAGCGCGCATTACGAG
>DASTYE010000222.1:0-8712 GCA_035765135.1 Gemmatimonadaceae bacterium
CGGGAAAGCGCTCGTCGCCGTCGACGACCGGACCAATGAGCGGGTTCCGCCACATGAGGTTGATGTGATCGGCGATGAGCATCAGGTCGCCCGGTCGAAGCGTCGCGCGGATTCCACCCGCGGCATTCGACACGAACAAGGTGTGGGCACCGAGCGCGTGCGCGACTCGAACCGGTAGACCGGCCACCGCGGCGCTGTGCCCCTCGTAGAGATGGAAGCGTCCGGAAAGGGCGACGACGTCGCACCCATCGACCGTTCCAGCCACGAGGCGACCGGCGTGCCCGACGACGGTCGATCCCGGAAATCCCGGAATATCGGCATACGGGATGTTGATCGCGCGCTCGATCCGATCGGCGAGCTGGCCGAGGCCGGAGCCGAGGATGATCGCGAGACGGGGGCGACAGGTCCCCAACTGTTCGCGAACGAGCGTCGCGGCGGCGGATACGTCGGCGGGCTGGCTCGTCATTGGCCGCGCAACGAGCCCGAACGGCTTGAACCACAGCGAACCCAGAGACCACAGAGAACGGCAACTGCGCGAGCTGTTAACAAAAGCTCCCGCTTTTGCCGTTCTCTGTGCTCTCTGTGGTTCATGCAGTTGCCGTAGCGGAAGAAAGCCCGCGCAGACGCTGAATCTCCCGCCTCGCCCGCTCGAGCAAGCGCAGCCGGTCTTCCCACGGGAGAAACGCCGATGCAAAACCGTTGAGCGCGATCACCGACAGCTCCTCGAACGTGAAGCCGTGGTGGCGCGCGGCGAGCAGGTACTCGTCGGTCAATGTCGTCCCGCTCATCAGCCGGTTGTCCGTGTTGAGCACGACGTTCATGCCGCGATCGAAGTAGCGTCGCACCGGATGCGCGTCGAGCGACTCGGACGCATGTGTCTGGACGTTGCTCGTGAGGCAGACCTCGAGGGCGATACGGCGGTCGTTCACGTACCGCGTGAGCGATTCGTCGTCGATGAGCCTCGTCGCGTGTCCCAGCCGGTCCGCACCACAGACGTGCACCGCCTGGCGCACCGACTCCGCGCCGTCGCCTTCCCCGGCGTGGACCGTGACCGCGAGCTCGTGCTGGCGCGCATAGGCGAAGGCGTCGGCGTGCGTTCGCGCCGGGTGGCCGCGCTCCCCACCGGCGAGGTCGAATCCCACCACGCCGCGCTGCCGATGCGCCACGGCGAGCTTCGCCAGCGTAATCGAGACCTCCGGATCGAGGTGACGGAGCCCGCAGATGATGATGCGAGCGGTGATGTCGTGATCGCGCTCCGCACGCGCGAGTCCGCGCGCGGCCGCCTCCACGACCTCATCGAGCGAGAGCCCCTCTCGCGTGTTCAGGACCGGCGCGTACCGCACCTCGAGATAGCGGACTCCATCCCGCGCCGCATCCTCGGCCAGCTCGTAAGCGATGCGCTCGATCGCATCCGCGCGCTGCATCACCGAGAGGGTGATGGTGAAGCGCTCGAGATACTCCTCCAGGTTGTGAGCGTTCTTGACGACCATGTGCTCGCGCAGTGCGTCGGGATCGTCCACCGGCATCGGCTGTCCGTACTCCCTCGCCAGCTCGAGCATCGTCTCCGCGCGAACGGATCCGTCGAGGTGGCAGTGCAGCTCTGCTTTGGGGAGCGCGCGAAGGAGCTCTCGCGTGATCAGCGTCATCCCCTACCCCGCCCGCGCTCCAACGACGCGCACGATGGATCCCTGTGCGACGGTATCGGAGAGCAGCACCGGGAGACCTCGGCTGTCGGTCACGGCACGCTCCCCTCGAGCCGCGGCGGCGGCTTCGTCCGCGTTCCAGTGTCGCAAAGCCTCCGCGACCGTGGCCCCCCTCGGCACATCGACCCCCCGCGCGTTGACGTACACCCGAACGCTCTCGGTCACGAACCCACCTCGATGATCCGTTTCTCGTCAGGCGCCTGCACCGGCTGCGGTAGCTGCTTCATGTAATCGATGAGCGCATCGAGGTCGATGATCGGGAGTGGCTCGCTGCGAATGGCCTGGGTGCCGAGGCCGAGACCGTCCCCGCCCGTCGCCATGAAGTTGTTCATCACCAGCGTGTACTCGCGCTCGGGGACAATGTCGTGCCCGGTGGCCAGTGTCACCGACACGAGCCGCTGACCGGGTGGTCGCTTCGGATCATAGGTGAGCGTGACACCACTGACATGCACGCGCGGAGGCGTGCGCCCGGCGACCAGCTTTTCGAGGTAGCCCCGCAGGTCGGTCCCTCGCAGTGTGAATCGATGCAGCGTGTTTGCGAACGGCTGAACCTCGAAGATGCGACCATAGGTCGCCGTTCCCGCGGGGAGATCGGCGCGAATTCCCCCGTTGTTCATCACCGCGACGTCGGCCTTCGCGGCCCAGCGCTGGGCATCGGCGATGAGCTGGCCAAGCGGATATTGCTCACCCGAACGCTGAAGGTGCTTCGGCACCTCGGCGATGCGTGCGCTCACTCGCGGCGCGACCGCCGCCACCGCCGCCCTGGCGATCGAATCGACGCGCGCCGACGGAGCGAGCGAGTCGGTGAGCACATCCCTGACGGCGACAACCGGAATCTCGCCCGGCACGAGATCCAGCACACCGACGGCCCGGCCATTCGATCGCGCCTGCACGATCGGCACACCGGCCTCGTGAGTTCGCACGAGTGAATGCGTATGACCGCTGACGATGGCATCGACCGCGCGACCGGCTCCACGCGCCAGCTCGATGATCTCCCCCGCGCAGCGGTCGTCGCCTTCATTGTCGCAGAAGGCACCGGCGTGCGCCACGACGACGACGAGATGCGCGCCACGTTCGCGGAGCGATCGCGCACGCTCCACGACCACCGGCACCGGATCGACGAAGCGGAGATCGCTCACGTTCGCGGCAAGCGTCGTCCGCGGGGTTTCCACGGTGGACACGCCAATGATCCCGACACGGACCGGGCCGGCGCTGACGATCGTGTCGTCCCGGATCCACGGTACGTCGCGACCATCCGCGTATTTGACGTTGGCGCCGAGGATCGCGTAGCGGGCCTCGCGCATGCGAGCACGGAGCGTGTCCTGGCCCCAGTCGAACTCATGATTGCCGAGCGCGGCCGCGGCGTACCCGAGCACATCGTAAATGGCGACGACGGAGCGACCGAACACGAGGTTGGACGCCGCCGTCCCCTGGAACATGTCTCCACCGTCGAGGAGAACCACCGCGCAGGAGGTGCACTCCTGTTTCGCACGCTCGATGACCGCCGCCACCGCACCGGCGCCACCACGCCGGATGCCGCGTGCGTCGACACGCGGCTCCAGGGTACCGTGAAAATCATTGGTGGCGATGATGCGCACTCGCGCCGGCAGCTGCCTGACGGGCGCCGTTGACGGCGAGGTTGCCGCTCGCGCGACCGTGCGGCGCTGCATCGCCGCGTGCGCCGGTCCGATCGCCGTGGGCGGGACGAGCTCCCAATTTCGCTGGAAGACATCAGCGGGCTCGAGTGTGCCACGCCGTTTCACCTCTTCGATGAGAAGCTGACGAATCTCGGCGGTCGACTCGGAGAGCATCGGGGCGCCGGCGAGCATCGCGTAACCGCCTCCGCCCGTCTGCCGATAGTTGTGCAGCGCCAGGGTGAACGAGTCGTCATCGCGTACGGCCCGGCCTTCGACCTCGAGCCGCGTTATGCGCGAGCCGATCGGCCTGGACACGTCGATCATGTAGTCGGCGCCCGCGACCATGTCGTAGTTGTAGCCGGGCACGCGTGGGTCGACCGCGGGCTCGCTCGTCCCAGCGGTGCCGAAGTACCGCGCGCTGAATTCCAGATATTCGCGCAGCTGTCTTCCGGTGATGCGAATGGCTCGCAGCGTGTTGTCGTACGGATACAGCCGCGCCAGCTCGGCGACGGTTATCGCCCCGGTATCGAGCGATGCCTCGAGGGAGAAGGCGGGTCCCGACGCGAGCTGCGTTCCGGCGACGCGGCGCTGCGTCTCGAGAATGAAGTCGACGATCGGCGTGTCCTTGACACGCGAGGAGTCCGCGCGCCAGGCGACGGTCGTACGCCCAACCGGCGTGCTTACGTATGCAACGGCTTCAGCGTGGGCCTTCGCCGTCGCGCGCAACACGGCGTCCGATTCCCGTCGCCCGGCGGTAGGGATGGTCTCGCCGCGCTTTGCGCCGACGGTCCAGCGTCCGGCCTCACGACGCAGCTCCAGGTGTGCGACCGCCACGCTCCCCGCCCAATTCCTCGGCTGCACCAGCAGCACCCCACCAATGGTCGTGTCGGCGACTTCGCGGTGCGAGTGCCCAAAGACGACGAGATCGATCCCTTCGACGTCTCGCGCCACCTGGGCCGTGACGTTCTCGCTCGCGGCGGCGGTGGAGTCGTAGCTCGATGCGCCGCCTAGTCCGGAGTGCAGCACGACGATGACGACGTCGGCACCCGCCGTGCGGGCTTCGGCAACGGAGGCGCGCACATCGGGAAGGATCCCCCGAACCGTGACGCGGCCGCGAATGTTGTCGCGGTCCCAGATATTTACGCCGGGCGTCGTCCCGCCGACGATCGCGATCCGGACGCCATCGCGCTCGACCATTGTCCACGCGCGGTACTTGCGCGTGCCATCGACTCGATAGGTGTTGGCCGAAAGGAATGGAAACCGCGCTTGAGTGACCGCGCGGTCGAGGAACGGGACCCCATAGTTGAATTCGTGATTTCCGATCGCCGCGGCATCGTAGCGCATGACGTTCATGGCGCCGACGATCGGACTCACCGTGTCGCTGGAGACGCGCGCCGCCGTGTATGCGAGCGGGTTGCCCTGCAATAGATCGCCGGCGTCAACGAGTACGACGCGACCAGGGTGTGTGGCGCGCAGCGAATCGACGATCGTCGCCGCGCGCGCGAGACCCCGCGTGGTGTCCGGTGCGTTGGCGTAGTAATCCCAGCCGCGCAGCCACCCGTGCACATCGGTAGTGGCCGCGACGAGCAGCTCGATGCTCTGGGGCGCGGGGCCGCCGGCGGGCGCGCTCGCGCAGCCGGCGAGCAGAAAGGCGAAGAGGAGATGCCGATGCATGGGTAAAGGTGATCAAGGGTCTGAAAGGTGTCAAAAGGCTGAGGGTGTCGAGGGTGTCAAAAGGCTGAGGGTGTCGAGGGTGTCAAGGCTGTCGAGGATGTCGAGGGGAAAAGCAGTTCACCTTGACATCCTCGACACCCTCGACACCCTTGACACCCTCATGTCTTGACACCCTCAACGTCTCGATACTCAATCGTGACCTTTCCTCACTTCTCATTCCCTTGAAGCCGCTCATTATTGGAATCGCCGGTGGATCCGGCTCGGGGAAAACGACCGTCGCTCGACGGATCGCGGACGCGCTCGAGGATGCCTCGATCGCGTTCATCGACATGGACGCCTACTACCGCAACTTCACCAACCTCTCGGCCGAGGAGCGCAAGCACGTCAACTGGGATCATCCGGATGCGTTCGACCTCGACCTGTTCGTCGAGCAGATGTCCGCGCTCGCCGAGGGATGTGTCATCGAGAAGCCCATCTACGACTTCGTCACGCACGCACGGCGGAAGGAGACGCAGCGCGTTACTCCAGCCGATGTCATTGTCATCGACGGCATCCTCCTCTTCGTGGACCGTCGCATTCGCGACCTCTGCGACGTGAAGGTGTACGTCGACACCGACGCCGACATCCGACTCATCCGGCGCATCGAGCGCGATCTTGTTGCTCGCGGCCGTCCGCTCGACGAGATTCTGAATCAGTACATGACGACGGTTCGCCCGATGCACCTCGAGTTCGTGGAGCCGAGCAAGCGGTGGGCGGACGTCATCGTCCCGCAAGGGGGACATAACGTCGTGGCCACGGAGATGATCGTCGCGAAGATCCAGCGTCGGCTGGCGGAAGCACGAGCGTGACGACGACGGCTGCCAACAGCGAGCGAGTTCTGATCGTCGATGACGAGCCCGACATCCTCGCGCTCTGCTCGTATCACCTCGCCCGGGCCGGATACCGCGTTTCGACCGCATCCACCGGACCGGAAGGCCTGAGTGCCGCTCGCGAGGAGCGGCCCGCTCTCGTCGTCCTCGACCTGATGCTGCCCGAGATGTCGGGCTTCGACGTGCTCGAGCGGCTTCGTGCCGATGACACCACGCGCGACATTGCCGTTCTCATGCTGACCGCGAGACGAGAGGAGCCGGACCGCATCCGCGGACTCTCGCTCGGTGCCGACGACTACCTCACGAAACCATTCAGCCCCCAGGAGCTGGTGCTGCGCGTCGGTGCCATTCTCCGGCGAACCTCCGTCACCGCCGCAGCCTCGACCGACCGCCTCTCGATTGGCCCCATCGGCATCGATCGCGCTGCGCACCGCGTCTCGGTCGATGGCAAGGACGTCGAGCTCACGCCCATCGAGTACAAGCTGCTACTGACGCTCGTCGAGCGTCGCGGACGCGTGCATGCGCGGGCGCACTTGCTCGAAACCGTCTGGGACGCGGCACCCGACATTCAGACGCGCACCGTGGACATGCATGTGCAGCGGCTGCGCGCAAAGCTCGGTCCGGCGGGAGAGCTCATCGAGACGGTCCGCGGGTTCGGGTATCGTCTGCGAGCTGCGCAGTCGCGCAGCGCCTGATCGCACGCCACCGCCGTGCGGCTCGCCCAGCGTCTCCTCCTCGGCTCGCTGCTGCTCATCGGCATTATCCTCGTCCTCGTCGTCGTGCTGAGCGAGCGAGGATTGCGAGGGGGGATGCTGCGGGCCATGACCGATCGCATGGACGCCGATGCGCGCGTTCTCGCGGCGCTCTGGGCGCCGGGCGTGGATCCGGATTCGCTCGCGGATGCGACGGGCGCCCTGTTGGGCTTCCGCGTCACGCTCATCGACTCGAGCGGAACGGTGGTCGGCGACTCCCAATTCGACGCGCCGGCGCTCGCGCGTCTCGAGAACCACGCACAACGCCCCGAGGTCATCGCCGCGCGCGACTCCGTGCACGGCGCGGATCTTCGTGTGAGCTCGTCGGTCGGCGACGAGGAGCTCTACGTCGCCGTTCGCGCGCCGCTCGGGTTTACCCGGGTCGCGATCTCCACCGTCGACGTCGACCGCACGATTGCGCGCGCCCGTGGCTCCGTCCTCATCGCGGGCGTCATCGGAGCTGTCGTCGCGATTCTGCTCGCGTTGCTCTTCGCGCGGGCCGTGTCGCGCCCGGTCGAAGAGCTGAGCGCGGTCGCTCGGGAGATTGCCGCCGGGGACCTCTCGCAGCGACCGACGCTCGCGGCGCCGGGCGAGGTGGGCGATCTGGCGGACGCGCTTCAGCGAATGACGGAGCAGCTGTCGAGTCGGCTCGTGGCGCTCGAAGAGGAAGACGTCCTCCTCCGGGCAGTCATCGATTCCATGAACGAGGCCGTCGTCGTCGTGGACGCTCGCCGGCAGGTCGCACGGGTGAACGACGCCGCGCAACGGCTGTTGTCCATTCGCGGAACGCCTCCCTTCTCCATGGATCTGCTCCCGCGGGATCGCGAGCTGCGCGATACCCTGAGCGCGGCGATGAGCGGGCGCCGGGTCGGCGGGGTCGAGGTCACGTTAGGCGGGCGTACGCTCGTGCTGACGGCCCGCCCGCTCGCGCGCGGCGGCGCGGTCGTGGCCGCATTCGATCTCACCGAGGTGCGACGCCTGGAGGTGATTCGCCGCGACTTCGTGGCCAACGTCTCGCACGAGCTGAAGACACCGCTGACGGTGATCGGGGGCTTTGCCGAGACCCTCGCCGACGAGACGATCCCCGCTCCGGAACGTCAGCGGTTCACGGGCACGATCCTGAGCAACGTGCGCCGCATGCAGCGGATCGTCGATGATCTGCTCGATCTCTCCCGTATCGAATCGGGTGGATGGGTTCCGTCGCCCACCGCCATCGATGTCGCGAACGCCGCCGCCGAAGCGCTCGCGCCCTGCGTGGACAGCGCACGAGAGAAGGGCATAACGATGGATGTGAGCGTCGCGCCGGATGCCACGACGGTTTTCGCCGACGCAACCGCCGTCCGCCAGGTCATCGGCAATCTCGTCGAAAACGCCCTGCGCTACACTCCACGGTCGGGAACCGTCACCGTGTTCTCCGAGCGCGAGGGCAGCGGGGTCTGGATCGGGGTCCGGGACACGGGCGTGGGCATCGCGAGCGAGCATTTGCCCCGAATCTTCGAGCGTTTCTATCGCGTGGATGCCGCGCGCTCGCGCGAGGCCGGGGGCACCGGTCTCGGATTGTCGATCGTCCGCCATCTGGCCGAGGCGCACGGCGGTCGCGTGCGTGCAGAGAGCACGGTGGGTAGTGGGACCACCGTCGCGGCATTCTTCCCCGACGAACCCGGCGCAACGTCACGCGCGTCGTAGACGCGGTCGCGACCGCTCGGCCCGAGACGAGCGGGCGGGGTTGTTACGGTTCCGGTACAGAACCAATCCTGCGTAGAGCGGCCGGATTCGTAGTCTTATGCGCAACGCGTTCACGACATCCCGGCCGCGAGCGTGGAGCCCACTCGAGACTCACTCATGCCTCTCAACATCCGACTTGCCTTCGTTCTCCTGGCCGGCGTCTTCGTGACGCGGGCCAGTTACGCGCAAACTCCCGACAGCGCACAGCGCGCCCAGCCGGCGAAGACGCCCGCGCTGGAGTTCTCCGGAATCTTCTACGCGAACTGGGCGTACCGCACCGACCGCGACGCGCGCGCGCAAAACCGCTTCGACCTCGAGCGCGCCTATCTCACGTTCCGCATGCCGGTCGGCG
>DASTYE010000223.1:0-21091 GCA_035765135.1 Gemmatimonadaceae bacterium
GCTAACGGAAGCGTTGGTCGGCGCACGCATCGGCGCTTCGGGCGGTTGGTCAAGCGGATCGTGCGCCCTCGCTGCCCTCGGGAAGACGAGACTGACCGCCACCGACGCCCCCAGCAGTGTTCCGATGACCCCGAGCGACACACCGATCGGGACCTTGTAGAGATCCGTCAGGAGCATCTTCGCGCCGACGAAAACGAGTACGAGCGAGAGACCGAGCTTGAGGAAGTGGAACCGGTGGATCACGCCGGCCAGAAGAAAGTAGAGCGAGCGCAGGCCGAGGATGGCGAACACGTTGCTGGTGTAGACGATGAACGGGTCGGTGGTGATCGCGAAGATCGCCGGGATGGAGTCGACGGCGAAAATGAGGTCCGTCGTCTCGACCAGCAGCAGCACGATGAAGAGCGGCGTGGCCACCCGCCGCAGTCGGCCGCCAACCTCCTCGCGAACGAAGAATCGCTGGCCGTGATAGACGTCGGTCACGGGGATCAGCCGTCGCACGAGGCGGATCAGCGGATTCGTCTGCGGCTCGATGGCGCGCTCGGTCTGCATCGCCATGCGGACGCCTGTGAAGACCAGGAACGCGCCGAAGACGTAGATGATCCAGTGGAACTCCTTGATCAGCGCGGCACCGGCCACGATCATCGCACCGCGCATCAAAAGAGCGCCGAGTATGCCCCAGAAGAGGACGCGGTGTTGGTAGCGTGAGGGGACGTTGAAGTACGAGAAGATCAGGACGAAGACGAAGATGTTGTCGACCGAGAGCGCCTTCTCGATCAGGTAGCCCGTGAGGAACTCGAGCCCCGCCTGCTCGCCCATGAAGTGCCAGACGCCGTAGTTGAACGCGAGCGCCAGCGTCACCCACACCACACTCCACGCCGCGGCTTCGCGGAGTGACACCTCGTGCGCATGCTTGTGAAAGACGCCCAGGTCGATGGCCAGCATCGCGAGCACGAAGGCGTTGAACGCCACCCAGATCCAGAGTTGATCCACGGTCACCTCAGGTGCGAACGCACGAAGGGCGAGCCCTCGCGCGGCCAGGCACCATGCCTGGTCCATGCGAAGGTCTCGCCCGGTCCCCAGTGACCAGCCGGACCGTGCGCGGTGGCGCAGTGTTGACGGTGCGGCAGCGCGGAATGTTCACCCCGCGGAGCTACTCCCCTTCAACGGGGAATAATAGCAAGCGCCGTGCGCATTCGGTGGTGGGTTGTGGCGGACGACGCGGGGGGCGAGCCTCACGGTTGTCAGAAAGCCACTCGTCCAGGTAGCGTTCCACGGCGCCTGGGTCGCGACCCGCGCAGCGGAACGCTATGTAGCCGTCGGGGCGGACGAGGTACTGCGCACCGTCGGTCACCCCGAGTGCGGCGAGCGTTGCGCCGCTTTCATCCACCAGCGCGCCTGGTGCCGCTTGTCGCGACAGATAGGCGACCTTCAGCAGATCGTGCCGACGCCCGGTTAGTGACGCGACCTGCTCGTGGTCCCAGGCTTCGACGGTACCGCAGAGCACCAGTGTGAGGTGCGGGCCGACTGCGATGCGCTGCAACGCGACGGGCTGCCCATCTCGTGTTAGCCTGGCATCCGGGAGACGGTCGCCCGCTCGCGGCCCGCGTCGAAGGCGCGGGTAGCCCTCGTGGATCGCCGGACTGCGCCGATACCGGATCGCAAGCTCGGAGACGAATCGAAACGCGGCGCCACGAAGGCGCCTGGAGCCGAGCATCCAGGGGAGGATGCGTGGAACGACCATCTCGCGTACCCATGTGGCCGCGCGGCCAGCGGACATTGCGCGTGTAAACGTGCCGAAGATCCGATCGGTGTATCGCAAAAGGAATCGGCCGACGGGCCAGCGTTCGGCTTCGTACGAATCGAGCAGCTGCGGGTTTGCCAAACCTCGCGCGACAAGGGCGAGCTTCCAGCCGAGGTTCCACGCGTCCTGAATGCCCGTGTTCATCCCTTGCGCACCCACGGGGCTGTGAATGTGAGCCGCGTCGCCGGCGAGGAACACGCGGCCCTTTCGGTAGTGCTCGATCTGCCGGTGATGCAGCCGGAAATGTGTGAGCCACACAGGATCGCGCACGCGAACCGATCCGTCCGTTGGAGGGGCCACGATCTCCTGAAGCCCGTCGAGGGTGAGATCGTCGATCGCGGACTCGTCAGGCGGTGAGGCATTCCGGCTTCGTGCGTTGCTGTCGGTTGCACGCATGGCGATGACGCGCCATGTCGCCGGCGCGCCGAGCGGGAAGAACATGGCGACGCCGCCGCCACCGGCGAACGAGTTGATGGCGCCGGGCTCCAGTGGACCATCGGCCTCGACGTCCCCCAGCACGAAGTCCTGCGGGTAGCTGCCGCCCTCGAACGAGAACCCGGCGCCTTTGCGAACGACGCTGTGGGCGCCATCGCACCCGACGAGATAGGTTGCGCGCACCTGCTCGTCGGCACCGTCGTGCCGTCGAAGCGCGCAGCCCACGCCGCTATCGTCGCCGCTGAACTCCGCGAGCTCGATACCCCGCTCAACAGACACGCCCGATCCCACAAGGTGATCGACGAGAAGACGCTCGGTCTCGGCTTGCGAGACAAAGAGAATGAACGGAAAGCGTGTGTCGGTCGCGCCGATGTCGCCGAGCTCCACGGTCGCGACACCGCGCGCTCCGAAGTGAAGAACGAGACGGGTGCTGGTGCGGCCACGGGATACGAGCGGATCCGCGAGTCCGATCGAGTCGAGTAGCTCGAGCGTGCGCGCCTGCACGGCGAGCGCACGCGACTCGCGTGCGCGGTCGAGCGAGCGCTCGATGATCCGAAACCGCACGCCGAAGGCTCGAAGCTGCGTCGCCAGGGCGAGGCCGGTTGGCCCCGCGCCGACGATCAGTACGTCGAGATCGCCGCCTGACGCCATATCCATGATTTGCTCCTCATGGAGCGTTGTACCCCTCCATCATGGTGTGCCCCTCGTGCTACCGGTAATGTTTCGGACGTGACGTGGCTCCTGTATAGAACGATCCCGAGGAGGCCACGTGGGAAACCGCCGCCAACTGGTGTTCGATGTCGCGCTGTGGGTGTTCGCGTTGTTCCTCGCGTGGGTGTTCATCCGCCAGGGGATTGCGAAGTTCTCCGATACGAGCGGCTGGGCACGTGCGTTCGAGGTCTGGCATTTTCCCGTCTGGTTCCGCGTGCTGATCGGCGTGTTCGAGACTGCCGCAGCGGTCTTGCTCCTCACGCGACGTACGGCCCTCGCCGGTGCCGTCATCATCATCGTAGTCATGCTCGGCGCCATGGGCACGCACGTCTACTGGGGAAGGCCCGGACAGGTCACCAGTGAGATCCTTCCCCTCCTGCTTGCGACGTTGGTTGCGATCGGGCGCCGTAAGGCATTCATCCTGAGCCGGCGGACGAGAGTCCCGGTGCCAACGTGAAGTCGGTCGATCGCACCGCCCGGCTCGTCGAGATCGCACGGGATCCGCAGGCGTCGCTTCAGGAACAGCACGAGGCATTCACCGGTCTCGTGCACGAGTCGCAGCACGCCGTGTTCGCCGTTGCCCTGGCGAAGTTGCGTCACATCGAAGATGCCAAGGATGCGTCTCAGAATGCGTTCGCCACGGCGTGGCGCCGCCTCGGCCAGCTTCGCGACGCCAAGGCTTTCGATGCGTGGTTGACAACGATAGTCGTGCGCGAATGCGCGCGCCGTCGCCGTCAGCGGCCGCTTCTGCGGGAGGACGCGGCGGCGTCCGTCGCCGTGGAGGCTGAGACGCACGACCGGGACTATCAGGACCTCCTCGCCGCCGCGCTCGAGGAGCTTCCTGCGGGCGAGCGCCATGTCACCGTGCTCTTCTACTTCTTCGGTTATACCCAGTCGCAGATCGCGCGCCTGCTGCGTATGAAGCCGGGCACGATCGGCAAACGCCTGCACTCCGCCAGGCTGCGCATTCGTCGGCGACTACCGCGCTCAGTGCGAAGCGATTTCGTTCGACACCAGCCGTCGGCCGAATTCGTCGCGCGGGTGCGCTCCGGCCTGCTGGACGACTACATCGGCGAATACCGGTTCGACCGCCGTCCCGACCACGTAGTCAGGATAACCCGTGAGGGCGGCCACCTCCTCAGCGAGAGCGGCGGACAAAGACACGTGCTGGCAGGCGTCGACGAGCATTCGCTGGTCGCGATGCATTACGATGGAGAAGGGCGCTTTCGCCGCAACCGGCGCGGCGAAGTCACCGGCTTCGTCTACTACGAGTTTGGGAAACGGCTCGGCGTCGCGCGAAAGCTCAGAGGGTCATCGCGCGCCGAGTGATGCAGGGAATGGTGACGGCTATGGTTACGCGCTCACTTCGACCTATTCCGGTGGTGAACATGGAACGCCTGGCTGGCATCCTCGTCCTCTCTCTGCTTGCTTCGAACGTCGCGGCCCAGAACCCCCTGGTGGGAGAATGGCGTGGCCATTGGATCCGCGCCGGTGACAGCATGGAGGTCACGCTGCACATCAGGCGCGATCCGGCGAGCAGAGCGCTCAACGCCACCTTCGATTCGAAACGACTACGAGTCCAGGGCATTCCCTTCGCCGAGGTCAAAGTCGAGGGCTGCTGCGACGTGATGATGCGTCTGCAGGGCGACCGAACGACCACCACCTTCACCGGTGCGCTGCGCAACGGCAGGTTGTCCGGCGAGCTGCGCGAAGGGGAGAGCGTCGGACGTTTCGCGTACGTGCGCACCCGCGCGCCCCTCGCGGTGCCGCGCGAACGCGAGGTCACGTTCTCGAACGGCGCGGTCACGCTGGCAGGCTCGCTGATTCTTCCCCGCGCCGGACGGCGGCATCCCGCGGTGGTCTTCGTGCACGGGTCCGGAGCTGAAGGCAGGTGGGCGTCACGTTTTCTAGCGACGACGTTCGCGGAGAATGGAATCGCGGCGCTGATCTTCGACAAGCGCGGCGTCGGGAAGTCGTCCGGTGACTGGCGCACGGCGACGCTGGACGATCTGGCGGGCGACGCGGCAGCAGCCATCGCGTATCTGCGGCGACAGAAGGAGATCGATCCGCGTCGCGTCGGCCTTCATGGACATAGTCAGGGTGGAACGCTGCTTCCGATGATAGCGGCACGGTCGGACAGCGTGGCGTTCCTGATCGCATCCGCGGCTGCCGGTATCCCAACAGACTCGACGGAGATCTTTAGCATTCTGAATTCCGTTTATCCGAATGCCTCGACCGCGGAGGATTCCTCGAGCGCGCGTGAGTACGTCACGGAGCTCGTCGCGGCCGCGTACCACGGCCTCGCACGGAACCGCCTGGACAGTCTGATATCGCGCTTTCGAGAGCGCCCCTGGTTCTTCGCGCCGCCCCCACCCGCATCTTCGTACTGGTCCTTTTCGCGGCCATTCAATGAGTTCCGCCCGCTGGATTGGTGGAGGCAAGTTCGCGTCCCCGTGCTGCTCGTCTATGGAGAGCGCGACATGCGCGTGCCCGCCGGCGAGAGCGCTGCTCGAATATCCAGCACGGTGCTGCGTCACGCGCCGAACGCCGACGTCGCGGTTCGGATATTCCCGGGCGCGGATCACTCGTTCCGCCTGGCACCCGGTCCCAGTGGCTGGCCAATGACGGCTCCAGGCTACGTGCCGAGCCTGGTTAGTTGGCTCAACGCGCGGATCTGATTCTCCTGGTCGCGCCTAACGGGTGCGGCTCAATCACAATTGGCTGCCGTCGGGCTGCACCCCCGGCACGCTCAGCCGCTTCGAGCCTTCGGAGCGGGCAGCTCGAGGTCGAGGAACTCGCGCGTCGTCTCGGGACCGGTCATGGTCAGCCAGAGCGCCCCTGCGTTCGGTGAGAGATCGATGACGAACTCGAGAAACGGACAGCACAGCCGCTCGAGGGCGACGAAGCGGGCGACATCTTCGAACGCCTGGGCGTCGAACCGATACGCGTAGCCGGTCGGCACCTGACGCCGCTCGCGCGCGCCCTCAGCGAACAGCCTGGTGAGCAACGCGAAGTGGCCCGGGCGCTCGCTGAGTGGGATCGCCTCGGGCACGCACGCGAGCGGAGTAGAGGTCCCTGTGGTCGTGTCTGCCAATGATAAACTCCGAGCTTCGTCCGTTCGCGGGCGACATCTGGCACGGCGTTCGCGGGTCCCCATATCCAATCCTGGCGCGACCGCCGCGCCGGAGACGTGAGAGAGCGCCTGCTGGAGGACGAGATGACGCCTGCGACCGCTGTCCACACCAAAACGACCTGGCAGCTCGACCCGACGCATTCGAGCGTCGAGTTCGCCGTCAAGCACATGATGATGACCACCGTGCGCGGCCGCTTCAAGGAACTGGCGGCGACGCTCACCGGGGACAGAGACCATCCGGAAGATGCCGGAGTGGAGGCATCTATTAGGACGGCAAGCATCGACACGGGCGTCGCCGATCGCGACCGGCATCTTCGGGGCACCGACTTCTTCGACGCGGACCGTTTCCCGACGATCACGTTCCGTAGCACGAAGATCGAGAACGCGCCGACGAAGGAGGGAGATACCTTTCAGGTGGAAGGGGAGTTGACGATTCGCGACAGCACCATGGAGGTGGTGCTCGACTGCGAGTATCTCGGTCGCGGCACCGATCCGTGGGGGAAAACGCGGGCGGGGTTCAGCTTCCGGACGGAGATCGATCGCCGGGAGTGGGGGCTCAAGTGGAACCAGGCGATCGAGACCGGCGGGGTGCTGGTGGCAAACAAGGTTCGGATCGAAGGAGAGGTGCAGTTCGTCCGGCAGGAGAGTGAGCCAGCCTGATCGACATGGAAACGCTCTTCAGCGGTCGCAGCATCTGGACGATGGTACATGGCGTCGTGCTGGGCGGCGGTGCGCTGATGGCGTTGGCGGCGGCGCTGTTCTGCCTGTGGGTGATGCGGACGGCCAACGGCGCCACCGTCGGTGCCGAGCTGGCGTCGCGGCGTCTCGCGTGGCTCACGGTATTTGCCGCCGTGGCGCTCTGGCTGACCGTCATCCTGGGCACTTACATCATCTTTGGGCCGTATCGGGCGACGCCACCTGAGGGCGCGACCGACCTCACGCAGTTTCCGAGGGCGCTCCTCCGCTCCACGCCCGATACCGCCTGGCTCCATTCGATCGCCATGGAGATGAAGGAGCACATCCCGTGGGTGACCGCGATGCTGACGACCGCGGTTGCCTTCGTCGCGATGCGCTCGCGGTCGAAGCTGCTGAGCGATGCCTCCTTGAATCGAATGGCCATGACGCTGCTGGGCATCAGCTTCATTCTCGCCTCGGTCGCGGCGCTGCTCGGCGTGTTCATCAACAAGGTTGCTCCACTGGAGTAACCGGGAGCCGAAAACGTGTCCACTTCGCAACGCGTCGGCGTTGAAGCCACCAATGGCGCCGCACTCGCGGCATTCCTCGCTGGCGGGATCGGCGCCTTCGCGCTGGCCCTGATCGTCATCCTCAACGAAGTAGGCATCTTCTCGGCGCCGACGTTGTACGGACCGGCCGGTGGGGTAACCGGTCGCACCGCGCTCGGGACCGTCGCGTGGCTGGTGGCGTGGGCTGTGTTGCACAAGCGCTGGAAGGACCGCCAGGTCGATCCCGCCCGCGTCTTCGCCGTCACGCTGGGTCTGATCGCGGCCGCGGTCGTCCTCCTGTTCCCCCCGGTCTGGCAGCTTCTGTGACCGACGCGCGCCTAACGTCCCCACGGCGCGCCCTTCCGCCCAGGCACTCTCCGGAAAGCGGATGACAGGCAATCGTTAAGCATCTGTTTCTTCTGAAGCGCCCCCGTTGCCGAGGCGAACGTGAGCCACATCACGCTGCCACGGCCAGAGGTCCGCTCTTTGCGCACATGCCCCGCCATTTCGTGAAAATTTCGCAAGGGGGCGCATATCGTCACCACACCTTTTCCACTCAGGGCCGCGCACGGAAGACTCCTCGCCCTTCTGCTGCTCACCGCGGCGTGCAGCGACCCACTTGGACCCGACGGCCGAGCGCCTCGCGTGTTCCTCGCCGTCGAAACGGGTCCCGCCCCCGAAGTGAGTGGCGCGGGGCATGTTGGATCAGAGCTCGCCATTCCCACCTCAAACCGCCAGGACTTCGACATCGCCGTCACCTGGGGCCTCGCCGGCCACATGGTGTACAAGGACTGGAGCGTCGTGCGAACGACGGGCGGTGTCGCGACGGTAACGGTGGGCGCGAGCGACCCGAGCACCTATTTCTCCGCGTACCGCGAAGGATCGAGTCGCTGCACCGACCCGACTCGAGGAGTCGAGGTCGATGGAATGGGCCGCCTGGACACCGGTGAGCTCTACGCGTTCACGGCAGTGATGTGCGACAATGGGGCTGACGGGAGCGGCACCGATGTCTTCCGTCTCCTCGTTCCGACCGCTGCGGGCTATGAGGGCGGCGGGACCGCGGCGTCCGGTGGCATCAGCAAGGTGAGCGGCACGCCGCCCGCGCCGGCGATCGATCGCATCGCGGGCATCGGAGCGATCGGGCCCGGCACGCCGACGCTCGGCAGCGAGTATCAGGAATTCGATTTCGACGTCAGCTCGACACCCGGCGGCCGCCTTCGCTACACGGACTACAGCGTCGTCCGCAACGGGATCGCCGGCAACATGTTCGTCGACAATGCCGCCGATGCCGCGACCGGGTGGATCTCTTTCCATCAGACGTCCGCCGCGTGCGTGCGCATGGTCGGCAGAGGCCGCATCGACACGAACGAGCTCTGGACCTTCTACATCGACGCCTGCGACAACGCGATCACGGGAACCGGCGGAGATACCTTCTACATCAATCTTCCGGACCGCCGCGGTGTGGCGGTGCCGTACGTGAAGTCGGGATCGCTCGTCGGAGGCGACATTGTCGCGAACGGTGGCCCGGGCCCCTCGGTCGGAAGTCTGAGCGTGGCGACCGCGACGACGGGATCGGACCTCGATCCGGATGGCTACACCGTCACCGTCGATGGCGGCAACGCGCAGTCGATTCCGGTCAACGGTTCCGTCACCTATGTCGAGCTCGCGGCCGGCAGTCACAGCGTCGTGCTCTCGGGGATCGCGGCGAATTGCGCCGTCAGCGGCGGGACGACTCGCATCGTGACCGTGCCGGCGGGCGGGACCGCTACGACCAGCTTCGACGTTACCTGCGGCTCGCCGGCGGTTGCCCTCGTGTTCAAGGTGCAGCCGAGCAATTCGCGAGCTCGTCAGACGATCGAGCCGCCGGTGCAGGTGAAGGCGATCGACGCTCAGGGGAACATCGTGACGACGTTCACCGGGGCGGTGACCGTCGCGATCGGACGCAACGGAGGCTTGCTCGCACCAGGGCAGCTCTCCGGCGCGACGACGGTGAACGCCGTGAATGGCGTCGCCGCGTTCCCGACGATCAGCATCGATCAGATCGGCAGCGGATACACTCTTGTCACGAGCACCGCTGGTCTCTCGGGTAGCGAGAGCCGGTCGTTCGACATCATGCCGTAACGCCTGCGCGATCGTAAAGAAAACGCCACCGCGCTTCCTGCACGGCGGCGTTTTCACTGCCGGGTCGTCAGCGCACCACGTCGACGTGCGCCATCATGCCGGCCGCGTGGTGTTCGAGGATGTGGCAATGGTACATCCACTCCCCGGGACGATCATCCGGCACCCACGCGATGCGCACCGTGCCGAACGCCGGCACGTTGACGGTGTCCTCCCAGGAGCGAAAGGCGGGCGGCTCGCCGTTGACGGCGAGCACCTGAAAGAAGAACCCGTGCAGATGGAATGGATGGTGAACGGGAGATCGGTTGACGATGTCCCACACCTGAAGCTCTCCCACGCGACACGGCTCGGCGCGATGGTGCAGCTCGCGGTTGATGGTGAAGTCCACGCCGTGCTTCCGGCTCAGCTTGAATCCGAGCCTCACTTCCCGCGTTGGCGCGCCGGCGCCGCTCGCGATTGCCGCGATCTCTCTCAGGCGTTCCGGCACCCGGGCGTGCGACGGCTTCGTCGGACCAATCCGCAGCGTCGCGAACGGCTCCGCCTTGCGCTGCTTGCGAAACGATCCGCGGTTGAACGGAAGCGACTCGACGCGAAGCGTCTCTCCCTCGAAGAACGGCCCGACCGCGAGATCGACGCGATCCGCCGGCGCCAGCAGAACCTCGCTCGTCGTGAACGGAGCCCTGATCAGCCCCCCATCGGTGCCGAGGATCCGGAAGGGCCGGCCGCCGATCGACAGGCGCACGTATCGTGCGCTCGCGGCGTTCACGATGCGCCAGCGCTCGACCTGGCCCGCCGCCATGGTGAGGTCGGGTTCCTGGCGCCCGTTGACGAGTCTCGTGCTCCCTTCGCGGCCATCGTGACTCTCGAGCCACCAGCCAGGAGGTTTGATCTGGCCCGCACGATCGAGCTGCACGTCATCGAGCACGAGAATGCGCTCGGCGTCGAGGTGGGGCTCGTTAGGCCCGCGCACGATGAGAGCGCCGTACAGGCCGCGCTCGAGCTGAACCGTCTCGTTCAGATGGGGGTGGTACCAGAAGGTCCCGGCGTCGGGAACCTTGAACCGGTAGGTAAACGACTCGCCGGGCGCGACAGGCCACTGGACCATTTCGGTTCCATCCATCGCCGCCGGAATGCGGAGGCCATGCCAGTGGATCACGGTCGGCTCGTTGAGGCGATTCGTCAGGCGTACCTCGATCACGTCGCCCACCTGTGCCTCGATCACCGGCCCGGGGACCTGGCCGTTGAATCCCCACGCCCGCGTCCGTCGGCCGGGGCGGAATTCCCACTCCATCTCGCGGGGCTCGAGGTGAGCGACGACGACTTGCCGTCCCGGATCAGGTTCGGCGGCTTCGTACGCGGCCGTGTAGGCCGCGCTGATGTCGCCCATTGGCACGTGGGCGACGGCCCCGTGTCCGTGATGGCCGGCGCCGTGCGGGTCGTGGGGATGATGGTCAGGGGCATGCATCTCGTGCTCGTGATGATGACCAGTCATGGCGAGACTCCTGCGAGTAAAGGCGGGAACCGGGGAGCCACCGAGGTGGGCATTCCCAACTTGAGGAAAGGCGCAGCCCCCGGCAAGAGATCCGACCCGACTCGTCAGGCGCGTTCTCGGTCCTCAGTCAGGCTCGCTCGGCAGGACCTGGTACAACAGATCGTCTTCGACTCGGTAGAGCAGGGGAGCGATGGCGATGCGCGGATAGATCGCGCGAAGGCGATCCGCTTCACCGAGCACGAATTCGACCTCATCGCGGATGCCGAACTTCGGCGCGGCCTCCTCGAAATGCCTGATCGCGCGCGCCTCATCCCACCCGGCCGCGTCCATCAGCCCCCGAATGAACTGCTCTCGCCGTTGCGACAGACGCGCCATTCCACAGTCGGTGTGCGCGATCAGCACGATCGTCCGGACGCCGCCGACCGCGATCGCGTAGGAGATGCGAAACTCGTTGTCGCGCATGTTCGCGCCGGCGGTGCGCAGGATGAACGCGAAGTCGTTGGGAATCCGGAGCGACTTGCGGCTGTCCATGCACATGCCGATGAGCAGCTGGGGTGACGCCACCGATCCGACGGCGCGCCCGAGGTTGTGGTACTCCAGCAGGAGTCCCACTGGCGTCCCCTGGTATTGGGGGAGAATGTCCTTGTCGTAGTTGACTGGGATGAGCTGGGCCATGCGCAAAGGTAGCGCGTGAGCGTACATTCGTTGAGACACCAGCGGAGGCAGACGCCGTGGCGGAACCGCCCCGTCCCGAGGATCGTGATCGCGTCGAGGAGCTCCTTCGCGGAATCGGCCAGCGAGCCTTGGGTCCCCCCGCGGGCCCGCCGCCGGAGCCGTTGCCGCGCCCGTTCCGGCTGGCGCTCCTCGGGCTCTTGGCGGTGGTCGTTCTCTTCTTCGTGCTGCCGGCCGTGGCGCGCCGGTACGCCGATTGGCTCTGGTACTCGGAGATCGGCTTCGAGCGGGTCTTCCTGACGAAGATCGTCGCGCAATGGCTG
The DNA here is from genome assembly GCA_035765135.1 of Gemmatimonadaceae bacterium. GTDB lineage: Bacteria > Gemmatimonadota > Gemmatimonadetes > Gemmatimonadales > Gemmatimonadaceae > JAICNG01. The sequence continues at coordinate 11,909 of DASTYE010000223.1, forward strand.
CTCGGGATCGTAGCCGGCGTCATCGCCTTCGCGGTCTTCTACGGCAACCTGCGGCTTGCGCTCTGGTCACAAAAAGCGCCCGCGGGCCCGATCCCCCCTGCGCGTCGATATTCCGCTCTGGCGGTGTTCGAGAGATTCGCGCGCGTCCTTGCCCTTCCAGCCGCGGCGCTTCTGGCGCTGCTGTTCGCGCTCGTCGTCGCGACCGAGTGGCGAACGTTGCTCCAGTTCCTGTATCGCACCCCGTTCGGCAGTGTCGACGCCGTGTTCGGACGGGACATCGGATACTACGTCTTCGTACTGCCGCTGCTCGAGGCGCTGCTCGACTACGCCGTGCTCGGGTTGATGCTCACGATCGTATCGGTGTGGGCGATCTACACCGCGCGGGGAGCGATTCGGCGACGGGGGTGGCGCTTTCGGCTCGAGGTCGGTGCCCGGGCGCATGTAACGATTCTGGGCGCGCTGCTCCTGCTGGTGTTTGCCGCGCAGATACCGATCATTGCGATTCCTCATCTCCTGTATGCCAGCCACAGCTCGCTCGTGGGCGCCAACTACACCGACTTGCACGCGCGCGTGCCGGCCTGGTGGGTGGTGAGCGGGCTCATGCTGTTGGCGGGCGCCTATCTCCTGTGGCGCTCCTGGAAAGGAGATCTCACGCGCGGGGCCGCGATCATCGTCGGCGCGTTCATCGTTCTGTCGCTGCTGATCGGGCAGGCGTTCCCGGCGTCCTTTCAGCGCCTCGTCGTGCAGCCGAACGAGCTCAACCGCGAGGCGCCGCAGATCGTCCGCCACATCGAGGCCACGCGTGCTGCCTGGGGACTTGGCGCCGTTGAACGACGCGAGCTTGGCGGCGGCAAGAGCCTCACGCAGCGGGACATCGAAGCCAATCGCGCCACCATCGCGAACGTGCGCCTGTGGGATCGGGAGCCGCTGCTGCAGACGTTCGGGCAGATTCAGTCGATTCGCACGTACTACGATTTTGTCGCCGTGGACGATGACCGATACCGCATCGGCGGCGAGCTGCGCCAGGTGATGCTCTCGGCCCGCGAGCTGAACACGGCCGCGCTTCCCACGCGCACGTTCATCAACGAGCACCTCACGTTCACGCACGGCATGGGCATCACGCTCGGACCCTCGAATCAGGTCACGGGCGAGGGACTCCCCGTGCTGTTCATCCAGGACCTTCCGCCGGTCTCGCGTATCGGGGTCACGGTGTCTCGCCCGCAGATCTACTTCGGAGAGATGTCGAACGACTTCATCCTCGCCCCGAGTCGTCAGCGCGAGTTCGACTATCCCGCTGGCGAAGGGGATGAGGCCGTCTACTCCTCGTACGATGGAACCGCCGGAGTGCCCGTCGCTTCGTTGATGCGACGGCTGTTGTTTGCATGGCGCTTCGGATCGCTCAACATCCTGTTGTCGCGTGATCTCACCGCGCGCACCCGGATCATTTACTACCGTGACGTCGTGGATCGGGCGCAGCGCGCGCTGCCGTTCCTCACGCTCGATCGCGATCCGTATCTCGTGATCGCCGATGATGGAACGCTCAAGTGGATCCTCGACGCGTACACGACGACCGCGCGGTATCCGTACTCGCAGCGCGCGAGGAACGGCACGAACTACATGCGCAACAGCGTCAAGATCGTGATCGATGCGTACAACGGCGACGTGCGTGCCTATCAGATGGACGTCGACGATCCGATCATTCGAACGTTGACGAAGATCTATCCCGGGCTCCTCCGGCCGATCGAGGAGATGCCGGCTGATCTGCGGGCGCACGTACGGTACCCGGAAGATCTGTTCCGCATGCAGACGGCGCTCTACGCGACGTATCACATGAGCGACCCCGAGACGTTCTACCATCGTGAGGACCAGTGGCAGATTCCCGGGGCGAGCCGTGGCGAGCAGGCCGAGACGTTTCTGCGGCACATGGTCATGCGACTGCCGGGGGAACGCGAGCCGGAGTTCATCCTCATGCGCCCCTTCACGCCGCGGCAGAAGGACAACCTCGCCGCGTGGATGGTCGCCAGGAACGACGGTGAGAATTACGGCAGGCTGCTCGTCTACCAGTTCCCGCGGCAGAGCCTCGTCTTCGGACCGACGCAGATCGTCAACCGCATCAACCAGGATACGGAGGTCGCGCGGCAGATATCGCTGTGGGACCAGCGCGGCTCGGAAGTCATCCGCGGAGAGCTGCTGGTCATCCCGATCGAGGAATCGCTGATCTACGTACAGCCGCTGTATCTCCGCGCGGAGGGCGGCCGAATTCCCGAGCTCAAGCGAGTGATCGTTGCCCACGAGAGCCGTGTGGTGATGGAGGAATCGCTCGAAGCGGGGCTCGCGCGCCTCTTCGGGAGTGGGCAGCTGCTCGCTCAGGGAGACGCGAGGCAGCCGGTCGCGCCAGCCGCGGTCGCCTCACCGGGCGCCGACGTGGTTCGTCGTGCGGTAACGCATTACCAGCGTGCGCGGGCGGCGCAACGCGCCGATGACTGGGCAACCTACGGCGAGGAGATGCGTCTTCTGGGTGAGGCGCTGCGCGAGCTCGAAGCCGCGCGCGCACCCCGACCCTGAAGGAAGGTGATCCAATGCCTACGGTCTCTGTGTCGTCGACACGCCGGATTCCCGCGCCGCCGGCTGAGGTATACGCCATCCTCGCGGACTACACCGAACGTCACCCGCACATCCTCCCATCCGACTACTTCCGCAACATCGAGGTGGAGCAGGGCGGCGTCGGAGCGGGAACGCGCATCAGGTTCGAGATGACGGCGTTCGGACAGGTGCGCGCGATGCGCGCCGATATCGAAGAGCCCAAGCCCGGCCGAGTGCTCGTCGAGCGGGACGTCGATGGAAAGGTCGTGACGACGTTCACCGTCAACCCGGCGCGCGAGGGTCGGGAGTCGGACGTGACGATCCTCACCGAGATGAAGACCCGCGGCGGCCTGCTCGGTGTCGTCGAGCGCCTGGCCGCGAAGGCGTTTCTCCAGCGGGTGTACGAGGAGGAGCTGTCGCGGCTCGCCGCGTACGCGGCGAGCGGAGCGGGCGCCCTGCTACCGGCGGCTCAGAGACACGGATAGCCGGCCGACGTTCGGGTCACTTTGTAGCATAAAGCACTTGACAGTAATGGGCTGGCGGGGGATATTCCGGGCATGACGCGACCGTCAGGCGCCGAGCGGGTGCCGTCCCTCCAGGGGCGCGCGATCGATGACTTGCGGTTCATCCGCGAGACTATGGAGAACGCCTCGGCGTTCACCGCCGTCTCCGGGTGGGGCATGGTCGCCGTCGGCGCCATGGCGTTCGCCGCGTCGGCGGTCGCCGTCACCCAGCCGACGGTGCGTGGCCAGCTCGTGGCCTGGTTCGGCGCGGCGGCGCTGTCGATCGCGATGTCGTCGTACGCCATGTGGCGCAAGGCGACTCGAGCGAACGTGCCGCTGTTTCATGGCGCGGGGCGCAAGTTCCTGCTGAGCTTTCTGCCGCCGATGACCGTCGGCGCCATCCTGACGTACATGCTGCTGGAGGCGGGAAAGTTCGAGCTCGTCCCGCCGATGTGGCTGATGATGTATGGAACGGCCGTCATCACCGGTGGTGCCTTTTCGGTTCGAGTCGTTCCGCTGATGGGCTTGCTCTTCATCGCGGCGGGCATGATCTCGCTTGCCCTTCCGCCGTGGACGACGCACTGGGTACTCGGCGCGACCTTCGGCGCGCTGCACATCATTTTCGGGTTGATCATTGCAAGGAGGCACGGTGGCTAAGCCTAACGCTGCTCGCCGGAACGACCACACGCCGCCGTCCGGCGAACGGCTGCGCGGCGTTCGAGGTCAGGCGATGGATACGGACCCCATGGCGCTCGACCGGCTCATCCACGAGCGCATCCGGCTTGGGATCGTCAGCGCGCTCGCGGTGAACGAGTCGCTGGCGTTCAACGATCTGAAGAAGCTGCTGCGTACCACGGACGGGAACCTGAGCGTACACGCGCGGAAGCTCGAGGACGCGGGATACATCGCCTGCACGAAGTCGTTCGAGGGGCGGGTGCCGCGCACAGAGTATCGACTCACATCGACCGGCCGTCGCGTGCTCGAGCGGTATCTCGCGCACATGGAGGCCCTGATTCGCGCGACACGCGAGCCGCGCGATCGCTGATTCTTCTCACCCTCGGTTTTTTTTGACGATCGACTTTATGTCACAAATTACTTCGTCACGCTCCGCGCACCCGCACGTCGCGATCATCATGGATGGCAACGGCCGCTGGGCGACGGCGCGCGGAATGCCGCGCACCGCCGGACACCGCGCCGGCGCCGAAGCCGTGCGCCGGGTCGTCGAGACCGCGCCCAAGGTCGGGATCATGACGCTCACCCTGTTCGCGTTCTCATCCGACAACTGGAAGCGACCGACGCGCGAGGTGACCACGCTCATGCGGCTCTTTCAGCGCTACCTGGCCTCCGAGGCCGCGGCGCTCCAGGAAAACGACGTCCGTCTCTCGGTGATCGGCCGTCGCGACCGCCTCGCGCCGGCGCTCGTCAGGCAGGTCGACGCCGCCGAGCGGCTCACGGAGGGCGGGCGTCGGCTGCACCTGCGATTGGCGGTGGACTACTCCGCTCGCGAGGCGATCCGGCGATCGATGCGGCACCCGGCGGCCATTGGCCCCGACGTCGACCTGCTGATTCGCACTGGCGGAGAGCGCCGGCTCAGCGACTTTCTGCTGTGGGAGTGCGCCTACGCCGAGCTCTTCTTCACCGACACACGTTGGCCGGATTTCAGCGCGGAAGATCTCGAGCGCGCGATGGCCGACTTTCACACTCGGCAGCGGCGCTTTGGTGCCCTGCCAGCCGCCGTCTGACTTCAATGACAGGATTACCGATGATGACCGCTCCGTTAGCGATCTCCGATACGTCCTCCGCGGCGCAGCGTACCGTGCTCGTCAGGCTCTGGCTGAGTGCCGCGCTCGTCGCCGCGGTGACCGCCGCAATCATCTGGGACAGGATGCCGGGGATCAACTGGCTGATGTCCCTCGTGACAGCGAGCGCGGCGCTGCTCATAGCCGCGCGCGCGAAGGGCACGGTCCGTCACGTCGCGCCGCCGCTGCTGCTGGCGCTGACGTTATCAATTGGAATCCTCTCGGCGGCCAGCCCCTTTCTGCACTTCTTCTCGATCGTGACGCTGCTGGTGCTCGTCGCCATGGCCGTCGCGCGAAGCCATCCCGAGCGGCATGCTCGCGCTGGCGTTCTGCAGCTGGTGACGCTCCCGGTGGGCGTGTTCGTCACCTGCCTGCTCGAGCTAACGCGGCGGGGATCGGAAACCGTCCGTACGCTCGCCAACGAGCGCGCGGTGCCCATCGTTCGGGGCGTGGTGCTCACGCTCCCGATAGCGGGATTGTTCGCGCTGCTGCTGTCGTCGGTCGATCCGACGATGACCACCTGGCGAGAACAGCTCGAGGCCCTGCTGTCGAGCTGGCACTTCGTGCCCAGGATGATCTTCTTCACCGTCATCCTCGGGCTCTCTCTCGGTGCGCTGGGCTACGCGATAGCACCGACCGACACGACGGCGCCACGCGTGACCGATCGAAAGCCGTTGCTACAGCTCGGGGAGACCGAGCGCCTGATGGTGATGAGCGCGATCGCTGGAGTCTTCACACTCTTCCTGACGCTCCAGCTGAGCTATCTGTTCGGCAACGCCGTCCGCGCGCAGGGGAGCGACATCTCGTACGCCGAGTGGGCCCGTCGTGGATTCGCGGAGCTGACGGTCGTCGCGACACTGTGTGGGGGTGTGACACTGGCGCTGGCGCTCACCGCGCCCGCGCGCGCACGGCGTCGGCTCATTCTCGCCATCGAGCTGATCGTCCTCGGCGAGACCCAGGTACTCCTGCACTCGGCGTTTCGTCGCGTGCTGCTGTACGAGGATGCCTACGGCTTCACGACGATGCGGCTCTATGCGCAGGCTTACATGCTGGTGGTGGCGGCGAGTATCGTGCTGCTTGCATACGAGCTCGTTCGTGAGCCCAACGCGCGGAGGCTGCTCGGCCGCGCCGGCGCGCTTGGCGTGATGGCGCTGGCGCTCGTGTCCACCTGGAACCACGAGTCGTGGATCGTGCGGCGGAACGTCGCGCGTTATGAGGTGAGCGGGAAGCTCGATCTGCGCTACCTGGCGTGCGACCTGTCGCCGCGCGCGGTGCCCGAGGTGCTGGAGGCTGCGCGTCGGGTGGGGGATGCGCGTACCGCGCTGGTGGGTCAGGCGATCGGGTTGCGGTTCGCGAACGACCTCGATGATCCCTGGTACGCGTGGAACGCCGGACGAGCGCGCGCCAGGAGCGCGATCGGGACGTCGACGATCGTGACGGTGCCGGCGAAGGGCGCGGAGGATCCCTGCGGTCGACTCGCGGCGCTGCAGGGCGAGGACAGCGGCGCCGCGGAGGCTGCCGACTAGCCTGAGCTCGCTTTCCGGATTGACTACTGCCGTCGAGCACGGGAGGTCGCCATCATCCCGGCATGGCAGACATCGCGCATCCGCCCGAAACGCTCGAGGGCTGGTACTCACTACATCAGGTCTTTCAGGTCGATCGCGCGGCCGTGCGGGCGCTGGCGCCCGAGACGCTCACGCAGGAGCGAGAGCTCGTTTCGCATGCGCTGGCCGAGCTGGCCAACCCGATCGAAGGCGGCTGGAGCATACCGGTTGCGCTGATCGGATCGCGAGCGGACCTCATGCTCGTGCACTTCCGGCCGACGCTCGAGTCGTTGAGTGACGCGCAGCATCGCCTCGGTCATTTGCGGCTGATGGAATCCTTACGCGTTACGACATCGCACCTCGGCGTGACCGAGGCCGGCATGTACCATCTCACGGCGGAGCTGGCGCGCGCGGCCGAAACACGAGGTGGCGCGTTAGGCGACGAGCCCTATCGAGCCGAGCTGTCCGAGCGCCTGGAGAGGGAGCGAGCGAGCGAGCACGTGCGGCGGCGGCTCTATCCGCCATTGCCGGTCGACATGCCGTACGTGTGCTTCTACCCGATGTCGAAGCGCCGGAATCCCGATGCCAACTGGTACACGTTGCCGCTCTCCGAGCGGAGTCAGCTGATGATGGCGCATGGGCAGGTGGGGCGCCGGTACGCGGGGCGCGTCCAGCAGATGATCACGGGCGCGATCGGGTTCGACCAGTGGGAGTGGGGAGTGACGCTGTTTGCGCGGGAGCCCCTCGATTTCAAGAAGCTGGTGACGGAGATGCGGTTCGACCACGCGAGCGCCGTCTATGCGGAGTTCGGCGAGTTCTGGGTGGGGAAGATGGTCGGGGCCGGGGAGTGGTTAGGCATGCTCGGCTGAGCCCGGCTCCGTGTCGAATGCGGAAGGCGGAATTCGGAATGCGATTATGAGCTGTGGTGGAGGTCGTGGATTCGCTCGGTTGAAAGCGGTGGGGTCGGAGGGTAGATTTCCTGACTCTTCGATGGAAGACCGGTTTACGGGACGTGGCGCAGCCCGGTAGCGCACCTGAATGGGGTTCAGGGGGTCGCGGGTTCAAATCCCGCCGTCCCGATGGCACTGGAAGGCCAAGAGGCCTTGAAGTGGCAACACGTTAGAAGATGGCGGGCACCCTTGAGGGGTGCCCGTTTTTCTTTTCGGCGTCCGCAGGCCAGTCCGCACCACGTGCGACGCACGTGGCGCGGGCGCCCTGCTCCCCGGGCGCGCCGTTAGGCGGGCGCCGCCGGTGGCGTGGGAATGTCCCCCTTTGGAAGGGTGACGCGAAACTCACTGCCTTTCGGCGATGAGCGGACCAACATGAGCGAGCCGCCGTGCGCCTCCGCCACCCACTTCGCGATGGCCAGGCCAAGACCCGCCCCTCCCGCCGTCGCGGCAGTGGGGTCGGCCTGCGCGGCCTCGGCGCGGAAAAAGCGCTCGAACACGTGTGACCGTGCCTCGTCGGGTATGCCGGCTCCCTGGTCGGCGACGCTCACCAGGGCCGCACCGTCATCGAGTTCGAGGCGTACAGTGACGGTCGATTCGGTTGGTGAGTACTTGATCGCGTTCTCGATGAGGTTGAGCAGCATTCTGCTGAGGAGATTCGGATCGCCGCAGACAGGCGTCTCGGGCAACGGCGCGACGTCGATTCGCACTCCGCGCCGATTCGCGAGCGCGCGAAGGACGTGGACTGTGTCAGCGAGCACCTCGTCGAGGTAGAGCAGCTCGTGGCGGATCGGCACCGGGCCACCGTCGGCGCGCGCGAGGAGAAACAAATCATCGACGATTCCCGACAGCCGCTCGCCCGCGTCCTGCACCACGCGCAGCGCTTCGCGATACTCCGCTTCCGGCCGCGTGGGCTCGGCGAGTGCCACCTCCGCCTCGGCTCGCACTACGGCGAGGGGCGTCCGCAGCTCGTGCGAGGCGTCGGCCACGAGCCTTCGCTGCTGAACAAAGGCGCTCTCCAACCGCTGGAGCAGGTCGTTGATCAGCGTCGCCAACTCGCCGAGCTCGCCCCGCGGCTCCGTCACCGGGAGACGCTCGTGCAGGTTGCTCGCCTCGATTTCCCGCGCCCGCCGTCCCATCGCCGCCACTGGCGCGAGGGCCCGGCGCGCCAACAGGTAGCCGCCGAGGGCCACGAGCAGGAGGACCGCGGGAATTGCCGCGAGGTAGGCGGTGGTGACAGCCCTCAACGTATCGTGGAGCCAGCCGCGTGACTGCACGGCCGCGATAGTGTAGGGCGAACCGTTGAATGTGACTGTCGTCAGCGTGACCCGAAACGCCTCACGAGGGCCCTCGATCGTCCACAGACGGTTCGCCGGAGCAGTCGCCACGTCACCCGGCTCGAGCCGGAGCTGCTCGGCGATCCGTCGGAAATCGAGCGAGACGGCCGGTGGCGTCGGCCCCGCGTGACCGTTAGGCCGAAGCGTGGTGGATGCCGCCATGACTCGTAGCCCGGAGTCGAGCACCAGGAACTCGATGTCCGAGAACCGGATGTCGCGCATCGCCGATGCGATCGCGGCCGTGGTCGTCGGCGACGCCGATTGCTCGGCGTCGAGCTCCACGAGAAAGGCGTCGCGTGCCTCGAGGAGAAACCGGTCCGCTCGGTCCGCCATCACTCGTCGCAGCATGAGCCACGAGCCGGCCGCCAAAGCTGCGAGCATCGCACTGAGACCCAGAGAATACCAGAGCGTCAACCGCCAGCGCAGCGCATGCGGCCAGACTTTCATGGGGTTGGGGCGCTGTCGGAGGC
>DASTYE010000224.1:0-3711 GCA_035765135.1 Gemmatimonadaceae bacterium
GCGCCGGGCTGAGCGTTAGGCGGGAACGATCCGGAAGTTGCGCATCATCCCCATGTCCTCGTGCTCGAGGATGTGGCAGTGATAAAGAAAGAGCCCGGGGTGACTGGAAAACGTCACCTGGATGCGGACGGTCTCATCGGGGAGCACGAGGACCGTATCGAGAAGGCCGCCATCGACGAGGCCGTCGCGAAGCGTATTCGTCGGACTCCCGCCGCTGCGGCTGACGACGCGGAACTGGCGCCCGTGGAGATGAATGGGATGCGCCATCTGCATGCCCATTCCTCCGCCCAAATTCGTTAGGTCCCACAACCGCGTCGAGCCGGCGACGACGGTTTCATCCGCGGCGACCTCGTCCATGTCGAAGACGCGTCCGCCGAAGCTCCACTGCATGCGCTGAAAGGTCAGCGGCACGCGGCGCGCCAACGCGTCCGTCGCCGGTTGCGGAGCGGGGTCGAGGGTGCTGAGCCGCTCCGGCAGGCGAGCGCTCGCCGTTTCCCGCCGCGCCACCGTCATCTCGAGCAGGGTGATGGGGATGCCGAGCGGGAGTGTGTTCGTCCGGCCGCCTCGCCTGCCCATGCCGCGACCCATGCCCATGCCTCCCCCTTCCATGCCGGGTCCGCCCATCATGACCATGCCGGCGTCGGATTCCTCGAACGCGACGCTGCGAAGTTCCAGCGTGGTGCCGACCGGCCGCTCACTGAGATCGAGCCAGAGATCCACGCGCTGAGCGGCGGCCAGCGTCACGTACCGTTGGGTCACGGGACGGTTGAGCAGCCCGCCGTCGGTACCGATCACGGTCATCGGCGTGCCATCACTCCACGCCAGCTTGTAGACGCGTGCGTTCGATCCATTGAGGACACGGATGCGGTAGGCACGCGTCGCCAGCGACCATCTCGGCCGCGGCGCCCCGTTGACGAGAACGCGGTCGCCGAGGAATCCCGTCGCCCTGTCCATCATGGCCGTGGAATAGACGAGCTGATTGTCCTCATCGAAGCGCCGATCCTGCAGCACGCACGTCAGCTCCTGCTCCCCGCTGGGGAGCGCGAGGGCGTCCTCATCCTCGTCGGAAACGACGAGCAGCCCGGCGAGTCCGCGATAGACCTGCGGACCGGTGAGCATGTCGGGGTGAGCGTGGTACCAGTACGTCCCCGCGCGGTTGGTGACCTCGAAGTCGTACACGTACGCCTGGCCGGTTGGTATCGCGAGGCGCGGATGCCCATCGGCGGCGGCAGGGACATCCATCCCGTGCCAGTGCATGATCGACTCTTGAGGGATCTGATTCTTGAAACGGATGCGAACCTTCTGTCCGCGGCGAAGCCGAAGCGTGGGGCCGAGGTAGGACTCGGGCAGCGTGTCGAGCGTCGAAGCAGGCCCCTTGATGACGTTGGCGGTGTAGCGAAGCACACCCGTCGGCCGCCCGGGCAGGATGGGGACCTCAGCCGGCGCCGCGGTGAACGCGACCTCCACGTCGGGAGCGAAGTCGGGGGACGGAGCCGAGCCCGATTCGATCAGGCCTACGGCCGCGGAGGCCGCGCTGCTTGCCCGGCACGCGAGACCGGCGAGTCCCGTTAGGCCCAGCGCCAGCATGTCTCGCCGATTGATCGGTGGCATTCCCGTCATACCTGTGTCTCCTCGCGGATGAGCCGTCAGCGTTTGACCTTCGCCGGGCGAGTGAGATCTCTGAGCGCGTCCTTCCCGATCCAGCGCTGGGTGGGATCGGCAGATGCCGCCAGACGGCGCGACAGCTCGACGGCCGCCGTCTTGAGCGCCGGGTTGCGTCTCCCGACGGCCCGCAACGCCCAGCTCACCCCTTTCTTGACGAAGTTACGCTCGTCATCGCTAGCTCGCTCGATCAAACGCAAGGATCGGACGAATGGGGCGTCAGCGGTTGTCTTGTCGTGCAGGGCTACGCTCGCCAACAGCGCGAAGGCCGCACGCTTCACGAATTCTTCGCGACGCGTGCTCCACTGCTCGATCTTGCTCCAGGCGTGCGGCGTGCGGTCGAAGAGGTGAAAGCAGAGCGTATCGACGATCGCCCAGTTGTCGAAGTCGCGGGCCCACCGATCCATCTGTGCGGCGGTGACGCGCTCGGGATCGTCGACGAACGCGGTGAGCATGCGGGCTTCGTACCAGCCGGTGTCCCAGAGTGCGAGGGCGAGCTCGTGATTGCGTCCGAGCCGCTTGGCGAGCTGCTGGATCATCGACACCGACACGCCGAACACCTTGGGCGCGATGATGGCGTAGCGGGCCATGCCGTCGCGATTGCGCTTCGTGCCGCGACGCTGGAGCCACGCGAGCGCTTCTCCCGCCTGGTCCTCGATCGCCGCCGTCTTTGCCTTTGTCCGGGCCATGGGCGAAATCGACGTCCCTCGCTGGGAGCGCGTCAAGGGTCAGATTGACGCGCCGCCGGCGACGCCGTATGCTCTGGGCGACGGCGTTTCAGGACGCCTCCCGTCCGCGGGAAGGACCGAGTCCACCTGGTTTCGACCTAACGAGCGACACCGGTTCCCGCGAACCTCCTTCGCCCGGCTCAGCGGACCACGGGCTCTCCAAAGGAGGCTCGTTATGCCCATCCGTTCCCTCCCGGTTCGCCCGAACCTGGATCAGCTCAGACATCAGGCCAAGGACCTCCTCCGCGGTATCCGTCGCGGCGATCCTGCCGCCATCGCCGAGCTGGCCGAGCATCATCCCGGCAAGATCGATCCAGGTGAGGTGAAGCTCGCCGACGCGCAGCTCACGCTCGCGCGGAGCTACCAGGCGCCGGGATGGTCACGTCTCGTACTGGCGTGCCGGATGGCCGATGCCATCTGGCGGGATGACGTGAACGCCGTGAGGAAGCTCATCGCCGAGAACCAGAGTCTGCTCCATGAGCCCGTGATCGTCCGGCGCAACAGCAACTGGGGGCCGCCGATGACGTACGCGGCCAACCTCGGCCGCGATCGGCTCATCAAGATGCTCCACTCGCTCGGCGCGACCGATCTCGAGACCGCGATGGATCGCGCGACGTTGCAGGGAAGGATCGAGACCGCGCGGATGATCCACGCGATGCTCGGATGGCCGCGCGTCCCCGACGACGCCCTCGGAGGGCCGGCGTATACGCTCAGCGCGGCCGCGACGGAGTATCTGTTCGAGGTTGGCGCGAGGGTGTACGACGATCGCGGAAGGCGCATCGCGCCGGTGGACGTCGTCCTGGAGACGGACAGTCGCAAGCCCGCGGAGAAGCACGCGATTCTCGAGATGTACGTGCAGCACGGCCTGCAGCTACCGGACACGCCGACCATGGCGCTGCATCGAGGTCGGATCGACCTGCTGGAGGAGCATCTCCGACGCGACCCGCAGCTGCTAGGACGAAGGTTCATGCACGAGGACATCTACCCGCCGGAGCTCGGGTGCCACGACGAGGTGCTCGCCACGCACGGGACGCCGCTGGCGGGGACGACCCTGCTCCACATGTGCATCGACTACGATGAGATGGAGATCGCGCATTGGCTGATCGAGCGAGGGATGGACGTCAACGCCAGGGCTGCCGTGGACGCCGACGGCTTTGGCGGACACACCGCGCTCTTCTCCACGGTGGTATCTCAACCGGCGTACTGGATGAACCACGGCCGCAAGGCGAAGGCCGCTCCGTTCACGGAGCTTTTGCTGAACCATGGCGCCGATCCTAACGTGAGAGCATCATTGCGGAAGCAGCTCCATCCTGGATACGGG
>DASTYE010000225.1:0-14822 GCA_035765135.1 Gemmatimonadaceae bacterium
CATCCCCGCGCGATGCTCGTGGGACAGGCACCGGGGAAGAGCGAGATCGAGGATCGGCGTGCGTTCACCGGACGCGCGGGCAGGACACTCTTCCGTTGGCTCGAGCGTGCCGGGTTGGATGAGGCCACGTTTCGGCGGGAGGTATACATTGCCGCGGTCACGCGATGTTATCCGGGTCCGAGTCCCTCTGGGCGCGGGGATCGGGTGCCGTCGCCCGAGGAACAGGCGCGGTGCGCTCCCTGGCTCGACGCGGAGCTGGATCTCATCCAGCCATCACTCATCATCCCGGTCGGCCGTCTCGCGATCGACCGCTTTCTCGGACGCGAGCCACTCGACCAACTCGTCGGACGGCGTCACCAGCTCACGCGCGTCCGGGGGCGCAAGGTCAACGTGATTCCGTTACCGCATCCCTCCGGTGCGAGCAGCTGGGTGAATATGCCCGCGAACCGAGCGCTGCTCGACGCCGCGCTCGATCACCTGGCCGCGGCGCTCGCGCAGCTCGGCGTCACCCGATCGCGGTCGGCGCGGCGAACGGCCTAACGAACGACGGAGGCATCCATGGGTGTCGTACTCGCGTTTGCGCTCTCGCTGCACGCTCCACCGCGGGTGACGATTGCGCCGGACAAGGTGAAGCACTTCTTCATGTCGGCCTTCGTCCAGAGCCTCTCCTACACGACGCTGCGGACCACGGGAGTCGACCACGATAACGCCCTGGTCGCGTCGGGGGCGGCGACGGTCGCGCTCGGCGTCGGCAAGGAGGTGTACGATGCGCGGGCGGGGCGCCGATTCGATGTCTACGATCTCGCGTGGGACCTGGCGGGGGCGGCGGCCGCCACGGCGGTGCTCGAGCAATCGCGGCGGTAGTCGCTCGCCACTCTACACGCGTCCGACCTTCACGCCTATATTCCGCCCGTCTCGCTGGAAGCCCCTCGCCTCGCGGAGCCCGCGCGTGAGTGACGACCAAAAAAAACAGTCCTCGGTGGATGAACGCCGCTCGCAGCTGGGGCTGCGCGCGCTCATCGATGAGATGCTGCAGCAGGTGCGCGAGTTGAATCGGCACGCCGCGACATGGGATCCCGACGAGCGCGCGAAGGCCGAGCAGCAGCTCGAGATGATCATGGCGCGCGTGCGCGATGAGGCGTCGCGGGGGCACGTCAAGCAGTAGGAGCGTGGCCGGCGACGCGGAGGAGCCTCCCGCCTCGCCGGCGCCCACTAATCCGTGACTCTCGTCGGCGAGCTGGCGCTTTGGGTCGCGCTCCTCATGGCGGCCTGGGGTGCTACAGCTTCCTTCGCCGGGCGATACACGAGCCGTGTCGAGCTCGTGGCCAGCGGCCAACGTGCGCTGTACGCCACGTTCGCGTGCCTCGTGCTCGCGATAACCGGATTACTCGTCGCGCTCGTCACGTCGGACTTCTCCCTCGAGTACGTCGCGTCGGTCACCAGCTCTAACCTCTCGCTCGCCTACAAGGTCTCGGCGCTGTGGGGTGGCGAGGGGGGCTCCCTTCTTCTCTGGGCCATGATTCTCTCGACGTACGGCGCGATCGTCGGGGTGTCGAGCACCGCACGCGAACAGAAAATCCTGCCGTACGCAGCGGGGGCGATCTCCGCGATCACGCTCTCGTTTCTCGTGATCGTGTGTCTCGTGGCGAATCCTTACGAGCGCCTCGCCATCACGCCTCCTGACGGCGCTGGGATGCACCCTCGCCTCCAGAATCCGGGGATGGTGCTGCACCCGCCCATCCTGTCGCTCGGATACGTTGCCACCACCGTCCCCTATGCCCTCACGATTGCGGCGTTGATGAGTCGCGCGGTCGATGACGACTGGTTGCCGCAGGTGCGGCGGTGGGCGCTTGCTTCCTGGCTCTTCCTCACGATCGGAATCACCATCGGGATGTGGTGGGCGTATACCGAGGTGGGGTGGGGCGGGCTCTGGGCGTGGGATCCGGTGCAGAGTGCCTCGCTGCTTCCGTGGATCGCCAACACAGCGCTCCTGCACGCGATGCCGGCCCGGGACCCCCGGGGCCTGGCTCGGAGGTCGATCGCGGTTCTCGCGCTGTCAGGGTTCCCGGTGGTCCTGCTCGCAGCGTTCATCACGCGGAGCGGTGTAATCCCGAGCATTCATGCTGCCTCACGATCCGGCGCTGGACGCTGGTTTGGCGGCCTGTTGATCATCATGGTCGCGGCCAGCGCGCTCGTTATGACGCGGCGGCGTGGCGAGCCTGGCGCAGCGGCTCGGCCGGTCAGTCAGGTGAGCCGAGACGGCACCGCCGTCCTCGCCGCCATCGTCGTGCTCGTCGCGATCGCGTCGTGGGTTCTTGTCGGTTTGCTGGTACCGATGCTCAACGAAGACGTGAACGGGGCACAGCCGGTCGACCCGGCGTTCTTTTCGGCGCTCGTCGTTCCGCTTGGCGTGGTGCTTCTCATCCTGCTCGGCGTGGGATCGCTCGTGGGGCGGGACCAGCCCTCGGTCGCCGCGCTGTGGCGACGGACGCTCCCACCCGCGGCACTTGGGGCGGCGGTCGTAGTGCTACTAGTTGCGTTAGGCATGCGCGAGGTCGTGGCCCTGGTGACGTTTGGCGCGAGCGCATTCGCGCTGGCGGCCATTGGGCGCACAGTCGCGGACGACGGCGCGCGGGCCGGGCGACGACGCGGCGGGTTGCTCGTACATGCCGGGGTCGCGGTGCTGTTCGCCGCGTTCGCTGGCTCGTCGCTCCGAGTGGAGCACGATGTGTCGCTGTCCCCCGGGGAGAGGGCGACGCTCGCCGACCCGTTCGGCCGCTCGTGGACGTTCACGAGCCAGGGCACCTCGACCTTCGAGGAACGCGACCGGCGCGTCGTGGCCGTTGCGCTGCAAATGACGCGCGAGGGCCAGCCAGTGGGCCTCGTTCGGGGCGAGCGGCGGCAGTACCTGGACAGTCGAGGCGTGCCGATTTTCGAGCCCACGCCCGAAGCCGGCATCGACTACTCGTTGGGCCAGGACGTGTACGTGGTGTTGAGCTCCGAAACAGGGGAACGTGCGGATCTTCTGATCGCGTTCAATCCACTCGTGAGCTGGGTATGGATCGCCGCACTCCTGATGGCTGTCGGCGGCGTGCTCGTTATGTGGCCCAGGCGAGAATGACGGCGCTCATCGTCGGGACGGTCTTCGCGCTCGGCGCCGTCGCCTACGTGCTGTGGCCGCTCATTGCCGGCCGTGCGGCCGGGGGTCCGAAACGACACCTTCCACCAGAGTCGTCAGGTGCGACGGTGTCGGTCGAGGACACATGGGATGCGACCGCGGACGATCTCGCCGAGGCGGAAATCCGGCGGGCGCGCTCGCGGCAACGGGTCTGTCCAGTGTGCGGGCCGCGACCCGAGCCCGGCGCTCGCTACTGCTCGCGGTGCGGGGCCGTGCTCGCGTGAGCGGGCGCTGACGGAGAAGCGAGATCGCGTCCCGACATTTGTTCGAGCACCGCCTTGAGCCGCACCGCCAGCTCGCGCTGCGCCTCACGAAGCGGCTCGATCGTCTCCCGCCGGCGGCGAAGCGTGAGGTAGCGAGTGGCCTCGGCGCTCGCCTCGCGCCACTGCTCGTGCAAGCCAAGGGTGAACAGACCGAGTGCCGGCAAGGCGACGAAGGCGAGAACCCCGGCGACAGGCCCGACAGCCGCGCCGATGACGAGTGCGAGCGCGACGATCCAGGACGGAAACACAATGACTCCGACGAGGAGCTTGTGGGTCGCGCGGACGTCGTCCTTGGGGCGAGCACGCCGCTCGAGGATGCCCGTTAGGCGATACGGAACCAGGAACGCGACTGTTCCGACCGCGAGTACCGCCAGCGGGATGAGGCCCCCCAGTGGGAGTCTGCGCAGCAGCCACCAGACGACTCCCGGCTTCTTTGGATCTTCCACCAGATCCCGCGGCCGAAGCCCGAGTCGGTTCAAAACGCGCCCGTGGCGCGCCACGTCCTTCGCCAGCGGCACCGAATCGCTCGACCGTCGCAGGTGCGACAGCGTCTCGGTCGTGGTGCGCAGCCGCGCGACCCACTCCGAGGCATCGCTCGCCTTCCCGAACTCCGCCGCGTAGATCGCTTCGGCGAGCTCGACGAGCGTCGCGTCATCCCAGCGCTCGAGGTTCACCGTGACATCCCGCAGCGCGCGGTCGATGCGCTGTGTGAGCTCGCGGACCGCGGCCTGACCGTCGCCATGTGGGGAGAGGTCATCCCACGCGATCGGCTGCCCGACGGTCACCAGGGCCTCGGAGCGAAAGATGTTCTTGTCGCGGAAGATCGAGCCAATCGGCACGATCGGAACGCGAATGTCGTGCGACGCCAGCGTCCCCAGCGCGATCCGCGCGGCGCCGGTCTTCAGCGGCGCGAGCGAAGGGTCGCTGTGGCTTATGCCTTCCGGAAAGATTCCGACGGCCGCGCCCGCAGCGAGTGCGCTGAAGACAGCGCGAAACATCTCGTCGTTGCGCCCGACCTGCGATGGATCGTCCGCCCGTCGGTACACCGGTATCGATCCGGCCCCTCGAACGAGGAATCCAACGAGGGGATCGGTGAACAGCGGCGCCTTGGCCAGGAAACGAACCGGCCGGCGGGCCGCCAGCGCCACCATCGCCGGGTCGAGGAGCGAGTTCGGATGATTGGCGACGAGCAGCACGGGGCCGTTAGGCGGAACGATGCCTCCGGCCCGGTGAAGCCGATAGTAGACGCGAAGCGCCGCATTGGAGACGTGCGAGAGAATCGGGGCGAGCCACATCCTCAGCGCTCCACCGCCTCGAGGCGTCGAACGGCGATCGCGATCGATCCGAGCAGGATGCCGATACAGAGCACCGCCGCCAGTCCGAATCCGATCACCATGTCCACGATGCTGGCGTCGCCGCCGAATGCTCGCGCGGTCACGTAGCCGTACACCGGCCGCGCCTCGAGCACCACCACTGCTCCGATCAACGCGACCGCGCTCATCATGTACACGAGCCCGCCGAACGACGTCGGGATTTGTGCCGCATTTTCCGTCTCGAATTGCGGGAAGACGGTTCCGAGCGCGAGCGCCAGCCCGGCGAGCGCGAACGTCAGCAGCGTGATGGAGAACAGCGACACGTACATCATGAAGGCGCTCACCTGAAGCAGCACGTTCGTGACGAAGACGATGCCAAGCGCCAGGATCAGCAAGGGCAGGGTCCCGATCCAGAACTTCGACCACAGCAGCTCGCGCATTCGCAGCGGGCTCGACTTCAACAGCCACATCGTTCGCCCCTCGAGGCTGACGCCGGGAAAGATGAACCGGGCCGCGATCGACGCCAGCACGAATCCCGCGAGGACGAGGTTCAGGAAGGGAATCACGTTCACGAGGAAGAACGTGATTCCTTCGCCACGCAGCGGGAGGAACTTGATGTTGAAGACATACACGATCACCAGCACGCCCAGCAGGATGAGCTGCGACCACTGTGTCGTGTCGCGAAAGAAGACGCGCGTCTCCTTCATGAGCAGCTCGCGGCGCACGATGCCGAACGGCGCGAGCACCGTGTTCCCGATGCGCTTCAGCAGTGTTCCGCGCGCCCATCGTTCGCTACTCTCTTGCGCCTTGGTGAAGCCGGCCGTGTACAGCGAGCGGTGGAGTAGCGCGCCCAACACGACGAACGCGGCGGCCGTGGACCACAGGAGGTAGTAGGGGAGTGCGTCCGGAACGCCGAGGAGCGACGACATGACGGCCCGCTGCACCCACTCGCTCGGCAACAGCGGCGAGGTGGGCGTCTTGAGCACGGCGATGAAGTCGACGAGTGACCGGAACCCCTCGGGGCGCGCGAGCTGCTCCGGGCGGACCATGCGGAAGAGCAACACGAGCCCGCCGGCGGCGAGCACCGCGATGACGCTCAGGATGTCGCGCGTGCGACGCGCGGGGAAAATGCGCACGAGGAGCAGCGTAATAGCGCTGCCGACGACCGCCGGGATGAACAGGAATGGAACGAACGTCGCGATCGCGACGAGCGGGAAGAGCAGGCCGCCCTCATAGGCCACCCCATAGGCGACGAAGATCGGCACGGCCATGAGGACGACCATCCAGCTCGAGTGCACGGCCGTCTCGAGCAGCTTCGCCCCATAGAGCCGCAGCCAGTCCACCGGGGCCGCCACGAGGAGGTCGAGATCCCGCGCCACGAAGAAGCTCGACAGCGCGGTGATGATGTTCGACAGGAGCAGAATCGCGAAGAAGCTGACGAAGATCAGCCCGAGCAGCTTCCCCGCCAGCAGTGGGCCAATGTCCGGGACGCCGCGGAAATACAGCAGCAGGCGAAACACGACCACGAGCACGAACGTCCAGAACAGCGCACCCGTGATGCCGAGAAGGGCGATGCGCGCCGCTCGACCGCGCTCTCCGCCGCGCGCGCGGACGCGCGCCGTCAGCCACTTGGGCCACAGCAGGTGGAGCAGCGACACCTCGGGCATCGCCTCGACCAGCGCGAGCGCGTCGCGCGGCGTCGGCGTGCGGTGACGCGCCCGATGCGGAGCCGCCGTGTCCGCATTCCCTATTCCGGCTTCCGCATTGCTCGCCTCAGGCATCCAGGACCTCGACGACCGCTCGGGCCGCGTTGTCGCCCGTTAGGCGCAGGAAGATCTGCTCGAGTCCTTCCTCGCCGGCGGCTGCGTGCGCGCGCAGCTCGGACATCGTGCCGCACGCGCGAATCCGCCCGTTCTGAATGATGCCAACGCGGTCGCACAGACTCTGCGCGACCTCGAGCGTATGCGTCGACATCATGATCGTGTGGCCGCGACGCGTGTACTCGCGAAAGAGGTCCTTGAGCACCTTCGCGGCCTTCGGATCGAGCCCGACCATTGGCTCGTCCACGACGATCACCTCCGGGCGGTGAAGAAAAGCGCTCGAGATGATGAGCTTCTGGCGCATGCCGTGGCTGTAGCTCTCGACCAGCTCATCCTTCCATTCGAGCAGATCGAAGAGGGCGAGCAGCTCGGTCATCCGGCGCTCGACGACCCCCCCGCTCTGGTCGTACAGGCCGGCGACGAACCGCAGGAATTCGGCGCCGGTGAGCTTCTCATAAATGAAAGGGCGATCGGGAATGAAGCCGAGCTTCGCCTTCGCGGCGATGGGATCGGCGGCCAGATCGATTCCCGCGATGCGTACGCGCCCCGCCGTCGGCTGCAGGATGCCGGCGATCATGCGAAGCGTGGTCGTCTTCCCTGCGCCATTCGGGCCAAGGAAGCCGAACAGCTCCCCCTTGGGGACGGTCAAATCGATGGCGTCCACGGCGGTGAATCCGCCGTAGCGCTTCGTGAGCGCCGTGAGCTCGATCATGTTGTCAGTCGGTGGAAACGACGTCGATGCGCAGCCGTCCGATCAGGCGAAGCAGCTCTGCCTGCTTCGAGAACCCACCGATGACGAACCGCAGATGCGCGGCGTCAGCCGGGAACTGCCCGAAGGTTGGATCGACCGCGACCCAATCTCCCAGGAAGACTTCCGGCCAGGCGTGGTAGTAAAACTTGCCTCCGACGTACGCGAGCCCGGCCACGGTGCGCGCCGGGATGCCCATCGCGCGCGCCAGCGCAACGTACAGCTGCGCGTGCTCGTTGCAGTCGCCGGCCCTCGCGCGGAGCACCTGCGTCGCGCTCGGGATCGAGAAGCTGATTCGCTTTTCCAGCGAGTCGTGCACCCAGCGCACGAGGCGCTCGGCCGCCACGCGCGGGTTGCGGGTCTCGCCACGAATGCGCTCGGCGAGCGCAATGATCGCCGGGTCGTCCGCCTGGAGGAGTCGCTCAGGACGAAGGTCATCCTCGAAACGTCCGCCCCGCCGCATCGGGAGCGGATATCCCGGAACGAGGGACGGCGGTGCCTCACGACGCACGCTCAGCGTGTCGCCCTCGAGCGTCTGCCGCCCACCGGCAAGCGCCCACCCGTCGAGCGGTGCTCCCTCCAGGCGAACGGCGAGGCGCGACAGCTGCCGGTGGTTGCGGATCGGCGCGGACGCCGCGATCGCGGTCGCCTCCTGAATGTCGCTATCGGGTCGCGGCTCCACCGCGCGGGCATTCCACGTCTTCCAGTTCTCGAACGCGACCTCGTACGCCTCGCGCTCCAGGAACAGGTTCCCGGGGTGCATGGCCTCCACCATTCGGCCGTTGGCATCGACCCAGCCGGAGAGCGCGCCTCCCTCCTGCTCGACGAGCCACGCGCGGACGGTATCGCGGCGCGCCGCGACCCATCGCTTCCGATCCCAGTCGAAGGCGGCGCTGTCGTTGACGACGAACAACGACTCGGCGCGAACGACGACCGTGACCTCTCCCGGCGCCATCGACAACGGGTCGAACACGGAGAAGGTCTGCCGCGCGCCTAACGTGGGCCGGTCCATCAGCGCGAACGTCATTGGCACCAGGGTGGGGAGCAACAGAGGCTTCGTCAGCGGAATTCGCCGCACTTCCGCGGGGCCGTCCTCCGTGCTGAGCGAGAGCGTCAGCAGCGTGTCACCGGAAACGTCCCCAGTTGCGCGGAGCGGGCCGATCTCCGGGCTGAGCTCGAGCGTGAACGACCGAAGCTCCAGCGATCGCGTGAGGCGCGAGGAGAGTCGCGCCGATCCCCGATGCTTTTGGCCACCCGCCTCGATGTCGAAGAGGAGCTGGTCGCTCGTCGTGATCTCGGCCTCCGTCGTGTCGATGCGGGCCGACGCGAACCCGATTTGCGCGCCACCCTGCATCACGCGGTAGTACGCCGTACCGGGATCGACGCGCGACCCCGCATCGCGCATGCGGTCGCTCTCGGTCCGGAACAGCTCCCGACGTGCGAGGAGGCCGAGTCCGGCGAGCCAGGCGACGAGCACGACAGCCGCGACGCTTCCGCGCCGCATCATGGGGCGCGCTCCCGGAACGTCCGACCAGCGTTCTCTTTTCTATGGAAGACAAGGATCGACATGTCGTGGGCCCGCTCCTGTGATCGCTCGGAGCGGACTCGCGAGCCTCAGGACAGCGGCAATGAGGTCTCGTCGTCGATCCACTCCAGATACTTGTGTAACCCGTCGGAAACGGGAAGTGCCAGCAGCTCCGGGACCTTGTACGGATGGAGGTCCGCGAACGCCATCTCGAGGGCGTCGATCCGCGCCTCCCGTGTCTTCATGAGGACGATTACCTCCCGCTCGTCCGCAACCTTTCCCTCCCACCGATACAGCGACCGAACGCCCGGCAGGATGTTGCCGCAGGCGATGAGGCGGCGATCCAGGAGCTCGCGAACGAGGGCGACGGCCTCATCGACGGAGGCAACGGTGGTGAGGACGACGAGCGGTTTGGGCATGGCGAGAGGAGGTCGAGGTCGTCGAGGTCGTCAAGGGTGTCGAGGTAAGGTGGTCAGGGTAGCGAGAGTGTCCAGGGCGCCAAAGTGTTTATCCAACCCGTCGACGACCTCGACGACCTCGACGACCTTGACGACCTCGACGACCTTGACTCCCTCGACACCCTTGCTCTTGAATCCCGCCGTCCCCGCCGCGAGCTTTCACCGGCTATGGCAGAAGAAGCACTCATCGTTCGGGGTGCCCGCGAGCACAACCTCCAGAACGTCGACGTCACGATCCCCCGTGATCGGCTGACCGTCATTACCGGGCTGTCCGGCTCCGGTAAATCCTCGCTCGCGTTCGACACCATCTACGCCGAAGGGCAGCGCCGCTACGTCGAGTCGCTCTCGGCGTACGCCCGGCAGTTCCTCGGCCTCATGGAGAAGCCCGACGTCGACGCCATCGAAGGCCTGTCGCCGGCGATCTCCATCGAGCAGAAGACCGCCGGCCACAACCCGCGATCGACCGTCGGCACGGTCACCGAGATCTACGACTACCTGCGTCTGCTCTATGCGCGCGCGGGAACGCCTCACTGTCCCAACTGCGGTCGGCCAGTGCAGCGGCAGAGCGCCGGCCAGATCGCGGAGAGCATTCTCACCTGGCCCGGGGATACGCGCATCGAGGTGCTCGCCCCCCTCGTTCGCGGCCGCAAAGGAGAGTTCCGCGATCTGTTCGAGTCGGTTCGCAAGCAGGGCTTCATTCGCGCCATTGTCGATGGGGTGACGGTGGAGCTTTCCAACCCGCCGAAGCTCAATCGTC
This sequence comes from Gemmatimonadaceae bacterium, assembly GCA_035765135.1. Classification (GTDB taxonomy): domain Bacteria; phylum Gemmatimonadota; class Gemmatimonadetes; order Gemmatimonadales; family Gemmatimonadaceae; genus JAICNG01. Next base: position 10,063 of record DASTYE010000225.1, read on the forward strand.
GGCAGAACCACACGATCTCCGTCGTCGTCGATCGCCTCGTCGTCCGCACCGAAGATCGCGGCCGCCTCACCGATTCCATCGAGACGGCCTTGAAGCTCGCCGATGGGCTCGTCGAGGTAATCGCTCACCCAACCGATTCCTCGGTCCTCGTTCCTCAGTCGTCGCTCTTTTCGGAACGGTACGGCTGTCCGACATGCGGCATCTCGCTGCCCGAGCTCGAGCCGCGGCAGTTCTCGTTCAATTCGCCGTACGGCGCGTGCTCGCACTGCAGTGGACTTGGCACCCGCCGGGAAGTGAGCGAGCAGCTCATCCTGGGCGACCCGAGCATCTCGATTCTCGAGGGCGTGATTCTCCCCTGGGGAGAGCCCAGTGGACATCTCCGCAAGGGCGTGCTCCCGGCGCTCGCCAAACAGTTCGGCTTCGAGCTGAACACGCCCTGGGGCAAGCTCCCGCCGCGGGTTCGCGAGCTGATTCTTCATGGCTCGAGTGGCAAGCAGTCCACGATTCGGTACGAGTCGCAGACGTTCCGTGGGGAATACACCATCGAGTGGGAAGGCGTGCTCACGAACGTCCAGCGGCGCTACGAAGAGACGACGTCGGATTCGGTGCGCGAAGAGCTCGAGGAGTACATGGTCGAGGCCCCGTGCGCCGAGTGTCAGGGACGCCGTCTGAAACGTGAGTCGCTGGCGGTGACGATCGGCGGTCGCAACATCGGTGAGGTCACGGAGTTGCCGGTCACCGATACGCTCGCGTTCTTCGAGTCGCTTCCCCTGCGCGCGCCCGGCACCTCCGGCCTCGATCCGGACATCGCCGGGCCGATCCTCAAGGAAGTGCGCGAGCGGCTGCGATTTCTGGTGGATGTGGGGCTCGACTATCTGACGTTAGGCAGGTCGGCCGAATCCCTGTCCGGAGGCGAGGCACAACGCATCCGGCTCGCGACGCAGATCGGCTCACGCCTCGTGGGAGTCCTGTACATCCTCGACGAGCCCTCGATCGGGTTGCATCAGCGCGACAACGCGCGGCTCCTCGCTACGCTGAAGCAGCTGCGCGACCTCGGGAACACCGTGATCGTCGTCGAGCACGACGAGGAGACGATGCGAGAGGCCGATTATCTGATCGACCTCGGGCCGGGCGCGGGACGCCACGGCGGCCGCGTCGTGGCCGCCGGAACCATCGACGAAGTTCGCGCCAATCCGGCGTCGATCACCGCGCAATACCTCACCGGCGCGATGAAGATCGCGGTGCCCGAGCAGCGACGCACTCCCCGGCCGCGGCAGGCACTCACGATCGAGGGCGCGACGGCGCACAACCTCAGGAATCTCGATGTCGAGATTCCGCTTGGATTGTTCGTCGCCGTCACCGGCGTCTCGGGATCGGGGAAGTCCACACTGATCGAGGACATTCTCCACCGCGCGCTGGCTCGGCACTTCTATCGCGCCCGGGTGATTCCGGGGGCGCATCGCCGCATCACGGGCCTCGAGCAGATCGACAAGGTCATCGACATCGACCAGAGTCCGATCGGACGTACACCGCGCTCCAATCCGGCGACGTATACGGGGCTCTTCACGCCGATCCGCGAGCTCTTCGCCGAGCTCCCCGAAGCGAAGATTCGCGGGTACGGACCGGGCCGCTTCTCGTTCAACGTGAAGGGCGGGCGATGCGAGGCGTGTCAGGGCGACGGGCTGGTGAAGATCGAGATGCACTTCCTGCCCGACGTGTACGTTCCCTGCGAGGTGTGCAAGGGAAAACGCTACAATCGGGAAACGCTCGAGGTGCGCTTCCGCGGGAAGAGCATCTCCGACGTGCTCGAGATGACCGTCGAGGATGCGCTGGAGTTCTTCGAGAATCAGCCGCGCATTCGCCAGAAGCTCGAGACGCTGGTCGACGTCGGGCTCGGCTACATTCACCTCGGACAGAGCGCGACGACGCTCTCGGGAGGCGAGGCGCAGCGCGTGAAGCTCGCGTCGGAGCTCTCGAAGCGGGATACCGGACGCACGCTCTACATTCTCGACGAGCCGACGACCGGACTGCATTTCGAGGACGTGCGACTCCTGCTGCAGGTGCTGCATCGCCTCGTCGACAAGGGCAACACGGTGCTCGTGATCGAGCATAACCTCGACGTGATCAAGACCGCCGACTGGATCATCGATCTGGGCCCCGAAGGAGGAACTCGCGGTGGTACGGTCGTCGCCGCTGGCTCCCCCGAGGATGTCGCGGAGGTGGAGGCGTCGCACACCGGTCGATACTTGAAGCCCGTGGTCGGCCAGCGGCCGCGCGGCCGTGCCGCTCGCGACAGCCGCGAAGCGCGCATCGCCTAACGTCGAATGGTCTCGCTCCTCGACATCATTGGCCCCGTGATGGTGGGTCCGTCGTCCTCGCACACGGCGGGGGCGTGTCGGATCGGCCTGCTCGCGCGGTCGCTGGTCGGCGGCACTCCGCAGACCGCGAAGCTCGAGCTGCACGGATCGTTCGCTCGCACGGGCGAGGGGCACGGAACGGACAAGGCGCTCGTCGGCGGCCTGCTGGGGTTCCGACCCGATGACGAGCGCCTGCGTGACGCCCTCGACATTGCTGATCGCGAAGGCCTCGCGTACCACGTCGAAAAAACGACGATCGCCGAAGACGCCCACCCCAACACCGTGCGCCTGACGATCGAGCGCGATGGAACCTCGGTCGAGGTCGTCGGAGAATCGCTCGGCGCCGGCCGCGTCCGCCTCACGAGGATCGACGGCTTTCCGGTCGAGGTCACCGGAGCGCTGTGGACGATCGTGCTCGTCGCACGCGATCAGCCCGGGTCCATCGCCCGCATCTGCGGAATCCTCGCCGATGAGGGCGTCAACCTCGCGACGATGCGCGTGACGCGGAAAGAGCGCGGCGGCGACGCGTTCATGGTGCTCGAGCTCGATGACCCGCCCAGCGGGCAGGCGCTCGCGCACATCCGGACGCTCGACTGGGTGCGTCGGGTGCGAGCGCTCGACAAGGTCGCCGGTTAGGCGTGTTCTCTTCCTTGCAGGCGGCCATTGCGGCCGCGGGAGCGCAAGGCAGCTCCCTCGCTCGCGTCGCGCTCGAGGCGGACTCGCGCGATCAGGGACGGCCGGTCGAAGACATTCGATCGGCGCTCGCTCGGGCGCTCGGCATCATGCGAGGTGCCGTCGACCGCGGCATGCAGGGCGATCTCCGATCGGTGTCCGGTCTCGTCGGCGGAGATGCCGCCAAGCTGCGCGAGGGTCCGCCCGGCCCACTCGCGGGGACGCTGTTTCGCGACGTGCTCGCCCGCGCGCTCGCCGTGCAGGAGGTGAATGCGGCCATGGGGGTCATCGTCGCTGCGCCAACCGCGGGCGGTGCCGGGGTCCTCCCCGCCGTCCTCACGGGTGTGGCCGCCGCACATGGCGTTGACGACGACCGGCTCGTCGATGCGCTCGCCACGGCGGGTCTCATCGGCGCGGTGATCGCGGAACGGGCATCGCTCTCGGGGGCGGAGGGCGGCTGTCAGGCAGAGACCGGTGCAGCCGCGGGCATGGCGGCCGGTGCGGCCACAGAAATGTGCGGCGGCTCGCCCATCCAGGCGGCGCACGCGGTTGCCCTCGCGATGCAAGGAACGCTCGGTCTCATCTGCGATCCCCTCGGCGGGCTCGTGGAGATCCCTTGCGTCTTCCGGAATGCCACCGGCTCGGCGATTGCGCTGGCGGCTATCGAGATGGCGTTGGCGGGAATCGAGTTCAGGATCCCCGTGGATGAGGTTATCGACGTCATGGGTGAGATCGGTCGGACGATGGACGTCCGGTATCGGGAAACCGCCGGTGGCGGTCTCGCGGCGACACCAACCGGCCGCCGGCTGACGAGAGAGAGGTTGGTGCAGCTGAAAAGAAGCTGAAGGGATCGGAGGGATCGATGGGATCAAAGGGGTCCACGGGTATGCGTCTTTCGATCCCGTCGATCCCGTCGACCCCTTCGATCCCTTTGATCCCTTGCTCTTTCCGGGCTATCTTCCGGCCGGACGCGTCGTTACGCCATGCGCCGCGCGGTGGAAGCGAAACAGGAGAACCGCGCTTCGCGTAAGGAGGGCAGCGCGGATCCGCGACGATGCCGCCCGTCACCCAGGTGCTTCATGGTCACCAGAGAAGACATCGAGAGTTTTCTGGACCGCCTCTCAAGCGAAGGCGCGAGCTACACGGAAGTCGAGCCCGGGCTCTGGGTCGTCAAGCCTGGCGGGATGCTCGACGCCGACGTCGTGGTCAACTACTCGCCGCCCGTCGCGCTGTTGCGCGTCAAGGTGATGGATCTGCCGAAGGATGAGCGTGCGGCCGCTGGCCTCTCCCGGCGGCTGCTGGAGCTCAACGCGTCTGACCTCGTGCATGGCTCCTACGGCATTCAGTCCGACGCGATCGTGCTGACGGAAGCGCTCGAGCTGGCTCACCTGGACTATGAGGAATTCCTCGCCAGCTACGAGGGCATCACACTCGCGCTCGCGGCGCATCTTCGCGAGCTGGCGCCTTATCGCGAGGCACGCTGAGCATGGGCCTCATTGACCGTCTCTCGACGTTGATTCGCTCGAACATCAACGATCTCATCTCCTCGGCGGAAAATCCCGAGAAGATGTTGAATCAGATCATCATCGACATGCGCGGTCAGCTCGCGAAGGCGAAGCAGCAGGTGGCCGCCGCGATCGCCGATGAGAAGCGGCTGCGCGATCAGGCCGATGGCGAGCTCCGGAACGCGCAGGACTGGGAGCGTCGCGCGATGCTCGCGGTGCAGGAAGG
>DASTYE010000226.1:0-2285 GCA_035765135.1 Gemmatimonadaceae bacterium
GCGGATGCCGTCAGAACGCAACGCGCGCCCCCACGCTCGGCAGGATCGGGAACTGCGAGATCGAGCGCCGTGTCGGCTGGTCTGTCGAGTAGTCGTACAGGTAGATGAAGACGTTCTTCGCGTTGTAGGCGTTCACGACGCTCACGTACGGGGTGAGCGTCGCACCGCGGACCTGGAACTCTCGTGAGACATCGAGGTCGAGCCGGTGCGTCGGCGGGAACCGCGCGGCATTGCGCGCGCCGCCTAACGCCTCGCCCTGAATGTCGGGGTTGCCCGTCCCCCACCGGTCGCGCGAGGGATCGTACATCCGGCGGGCGATCTCTCCGACGATGGGCGTGTACGGAGTTCCCGTCGCATACCCCACGCGGACGCCGAGCCGGTACTTCGCGAGGCGCCACGAGCCGACCACATCGACGTCGTGCCGTCGGTCGTGCCCGGGCGTCCACCGCATTCCATCGCGCCAGCGCGAGCTCACGCCGTACGAGTACGTGACCCAGCCCGCGGCGCCTCGCGTCGACCGCCAGCGCGCGTGCAGGTCCATACCGTAGGACATGCCCTTGGCCTCGAAAAACTCGTCGCCGCGCCGATTCGGATCCTCGGACCAATCGGCTTCCATCACGCGATCGAACCGTTTGACGTAGCCCTCGAGGCGCACGGAGCCGGCATCGCGCACGCGATACTCCGCGCCCGCGACCCAGTGCCATGCGGTCGCCACCGGCGTGAACGAATCGCTGGCGAGCCAGACGTCGAAGAATCGCAGTGCGCCGTCGCCGGCGAGGGAGTGCAGCCATTGGGTGACGCGTCCTCCAGCGGCGGAGAACGCGAGACTGGGCGTCGCGAAGTATTTCACCGAGAGGCGCGGCGAAAGCGCCGCCCACTCGCGGCCGCTCAACGCCTCGGCGCGCAATCCGCCCTCGACGAGCCATCTCGGGGACGCGCGCCAGAGGTCATCGATCCAGACCGCGGCCGTCGTCGGACGCTGCACGATGTCGAACTCGGTCGTCGCCGTTTGCGCCGAGCCGGAGCTGTAGCGGATGCGGTGGGTCGCGAGCTCGTACCCGATCGTGCGGTCGTGTGTCGCGCCGCGCACCAGCAAGGAGCCGGCAAGCCTGCCGTCGCCAATCCGGCTCCGCTGGCCGAACGTGCCGTCGCCGAGGTCGAGCTGCGTCGCGAAGTGGGAGTGGGAGATCCGCTGCTCGATCGTCGCATTTTCGCCGAGATCCTTGGCGATCGTGAACCCAATGACGCGATTGCCCCAGTCGACGGCCCAGCGTCCCTCACTCGCGCGCGATGGGGCGGAGTCGCTCCTGAGCTCGGCGAGATTCGCATCGAGGACGTCCTTGCCCGCGTACGCGGTGACCGCGACGCGAACGTTCCCTGGAAGCGCGTAGGTCGCACGGCCATGGAAGTCGCGGAAGTGATACGGGAACACCTGGGTTGTGAAGATACTGGTCACGGCGTCCGCGTACGTGCGCCGTGCCGCCACGCTCCAGGTCCCGCGCTCGCCACCTAACGATCCAGCGAGCCGTCCGGTTGCGGCCAGGGCGGACAGATCGGCCGACCCGTGCATGCCCGGGCGCGCGTCGTCCGCTGATCGGACGTCGAGCACGCTCGACAGGCGTCCGCCGTACCGTGCGGGGAAGGCGCCCGTCGTCAGCTCGATCCCCCCGACGGTCGCATCCATGAATGTGCTGAACAGTCCGCCGAGGTGGAACGGATTGTGGATGGGGTGCCCATCGAGGAGGATGAGGTTCTGATCCGCCTCGCCGCCGCGAACATTGAGGCCGGTGTTGAAATCATTGCGCGCCACGACGCCGGGGAGCAGCTGTGCCACGCGGACGACGTCGGGCTCTCCGACGGTGGGGATGCTGCTCATCGCGGCCGCGTCCACCGCGATCGTGGCGACGTCCGGCCTGGACAGGGACGCTTCGACCCGGACGGGCGACAGCACTCGTGCTTCCGGCTGAAGGATGAGCTCGACGCGCGCGGTGTCGCCGGGGAGAAGCTCGATCGCGCGATCAGCCGCGCGATATCCGAGCAGGAGTACGCGGAGGATCGCTGGACCGGCCGGCACACCGCCCAGAAGAAAGCGTCCATCGGTGTCGGTCATCGCGCGAAGCGCGGTACCAACGATCAGGACGGTCGCGCCTCTCGCTGGCGTCGCAAGACCGGTATCTGAGCCCGTCATGACGCGGCCGGCGACGACGCCCGTGCCGGGAGTCTGCGCCGCGAGCAGCGCGGGGAAGGCGCCCATCAGCGCACCGCACGCGGCAAGATGAGCGATC
>DASTYE010000227.1:0-5326 GCA_035765135.1 Gemmatimonadaceae bacterium
GGTGACTTCGCGTGATGAAGTCGCCTCGATCACTTCGACGACCTGGACGACCTTGACTACCTGGAAACCTCGATGACCTCAACGACCTCGACCACTTCTAACGCCGCTCCAACCCATCCCTGATATCCAGCAGTATCTCGAAATACAGCTGCTCGCGCCGATACGCGAAATCGAGCGCGGTCATTTGCGACTGGTCTTCGGTCGCCTTCGCGCGCTCGAAGGCCTCGCGGTACATGTCGTCGAGATTGGCGAGGATGCGTTCGCGGGAGCGGGACATGCGTCGGACCTGGTCGAGGGCGGCAGGAGTGAGACGCGGCGGCACGTCATCCGGTGAGGATGGCACACCGTCCGTCGGGGAACCGAGAAGAAATCGTCGCGCGGAGCGAGCGATGACGCGCCGAGGATCGTAAGGTTTTGCCATGACGCGTGAGGAGATTTTCGCGCGGGACGAACATCGCTGCGTCTACTGCGGGCGCGTATACCCCGCGGCGGCCCTCACACTCGATCACATTCAGCCGCGTCTGCGTGGCGGAGACCGCACCGCGGGCAACTTAGTGACGGCCTGTGGCGCGTGCAATGTGCTCAAGGGGCACCGCTCACTCGCACACTATCTGGCCGACAACGCCGAAGCACGCGCGAATTTCTTCCGCCTCGCGGTCCACGTCTGGCCGCGACATCTCCGCGCCGTTCGGCAGGAGCTGGCGAAGCGCGGGGTCCCCGACTCTTGACGCCCCGCGCGCCACACCCAACTTGGGAGTCTCCCGGTTAGGTTCCCCTCGCTGGTCTCGCTTCGCATGGCGTTTCGGACGCTGGTCGTCTGGCCGCTTCTCATCGCACCGCTCGTATCCGCCGCACAGGCACCGAGCGGCGCACGCATCTCGGTCGTCGGCCTGGTATACGACAGCGTCGCCAGCCGCCCCCTCGACGACGCGCTGGTGCAGCTTGTCGCCGCCAGCGACCTGCGGGGCGCCCGGTCTGCCGTGAGCGACACGCGGGGTCGCTACCGCCTCGACTCACTCGTTCCGGGGGAGTACTTCGTCAGCTTCTTTCACCCCGCGGCGGACTCGCTCGGTATCCAGGCGCCCGTGCGTCGCGTGTCACTCGGCGCTCGCGATCCGGAGACCGTCGATCTCGCCCTTCCAAGCGTTCGACGGATCGTCGCGGCGCTGTGTCCCGAGCTGCCCCCGGACGATTCCTCGGCAGTCATGATCGGAGAAGTACGCGATGCGGACACGCGCGCCCCGATCGCCAACGCCACCGTCATCGCCGATTGGGCGACCATCGTCGTCGATGCCAAGGGGCTGCGTATCGAGCCGAGCCTCGTTCGAACGACCACGACCGCGATCGGCGCATTCACGCTCTGCGGATTGTTACCCGGCGACGTTGCCGCGCAGGCGATGTCGGAAGCGCGAGTCAGCGGCAAGCTCGAGGTCGCGATCGAGCCGCGCACGGTCGTTCGCCGCGACTTCACGCTCGCCGAGGGGACGACGTTCGAGACGCTGATCGCGAAGGCGGCCGACGGCGAACGACGTGTGGATACGGTGTTGCGCGGGCCGGGGCGTCTGACCGGGATTGTGCTCGGCGAATCCGCCAGGCCGGTGCGCGAGGCGATCGTTCAGGTCTGGGAGACGTCGCTCTCGACCCGCACCGATGACTCGGGTCGCTTCGAGCTGACGCGATTGCCGGTGGGCACGCACGTGCTGGAGGTGCGGCGCATTGGATTTGCCCCCTACCGGCTTCCGATCCAGCTCGCGTCGCTGTCGCCGACATCGGTGAGCGTCGCGCTCGACAAACCCGTGCGCCAGCTCGACGAGGTGCGCGTGTCGGCCCGAACGATATACTCGCGCCGTCAGCGCGAGATCGAGCGGCGACGCCAAACGAGCATCGGGCACTTCATCATGCGCGATGAGCTCGAGCGCAGCGCAAACTCGCGGATCACCGATCTCCTCCGACAAGTCCCGGGCGTGCGTGTGTTGACCGGCGTGAGCGGGAATGTCGTGACGTTCACTCGCGCGGTGAACGCAGCCGGTCCCTGCCAGCCAACGTTGTACTTCGACGGACACCGGCTCGGCGCCGCCGAAGACCTGGATGATTACGGGCCAGTCCGGATGCTGGAGGCCATCGAAATCTACCCGAGCGGGATGCACGGGCCGGCCGAGTTCTTCAGCTCGTGCGGCGCCATCGTTCTCTGGACGCGCATCGAGCCCAGGTACCCCAAGGTTCCCAGGCCCAAGCCTCCAAAGAAGGATGCCCCGTGAGGACGGGCTCAAAACGCCCCCATTTTCAGGGGAGCGACGCCCCGCTAGATTTCCGGCCAGAAGGGGAGTAGCTACGCGGGCGACGCCCGCGCGCGCGAGTCGTCAAGACTGCGCTCCGGGGTGAGCGCACGGCCCGCGCGGGTCCTCACGGACAAGGCGAGACCTTTGCACAGTCGGATCATTCACGAATCCGGGTGCGCGAGGGCTCGCCTTTCGCGCATCCGGGGATCAGGAGGTCTCGATGAACAATCTGAAGGTCTTCACGCTGATGGCCGCCCTCACCGCGCTCCTTGGCGTGCTGGGCAGCTACTTCGGCGGCCAGAGCGGAATGGTGACGATGCTCGTCATCTCCGCGCTGATGAACTTCGTCATGTACTTCGCATCCAGCGCGATGGTGCTGCGGATGTACCGCGCTCAGGTCGTGGATGCGGCGCAGGCGCCAGAGCTCTACGCCATGGTCGATCGCCTGCGTCAGCGGGCCGGGCTGCCGATGCCGACGGTCGCCATCGCACCGCACGAGCAGCCGAACGCGTTCGCGACCGGCCGCTCACCGGAGAAGTCGGTGGTGTGCGTGACGGCAGGGCTCCTCAAGATCGTCCAGCGCGAGGAGCTCGAGGGCGTCATCGCGCATGAGCTGGCGCACATCAAGAACCGCGACATGCTGTTGCAGACGATCGCGGCTACGATGGCGGGCGCGATCTCGAATGTCGCATACGCGATGATGTTCTTCGGCGGTCGCGATGATGACAACGCCAACCCGATCGCGTCGATCATCATGATCGTGGTGGCGCCGATCGCGGCGGCGATGATTCAATTCGCGATCAGCCGTCAGCGCGAGTTCAAGGCCGATGCGGTTGGTGCGCAGATCACGGGACGGCCGCTGGAGCTCGCGAGCGCGTTGCAAAAGCTGGAGACGTACTCGCGGCGAATTCCGATGCACGTCGCGCCGGCGGCGGCGCCGCTCGCCCAGGTGAATCCACTCGCGGCGACAGCGTCGGGATTCGCCAAGCTGTTCTCGACGCATCCGCCAATGGCGGAGCGGATAGAGCGGTTGCGGGCGCTGGCATAGGGGGGCCAACGGCAAAGATGTCAGAGCTCAGAATTCAGAATTCAGATTTCAGAAGGACCGCTGGAAGCCACAAACTGGCTTCCCGTAGGTTCGTCTGAAATCTGAATTCTGAATTCTGAGCTCTGACATCTTTGCCGTTCTCATAACCGGTGTATGACCGCCTCATCGACAACGCGGCCGTCGCGCAGATGCTCGACCACTATCCTCTCCAGCAGCCGTGCAGTCACGGCTCCGTACCACACCCCTTCCGGATACACGACCACGATCGGCCCGCCGCTGCACACACCGAGACAGGGGGTCTCTCCGCGCTTCACTCGGTGGGGGCCGAAAAGTAGCCCCTCACGCTCGAGGAGCGTGGGCAGGAGCGAGTAGAGGGCGCGACCTTCGCGATCGGGCGAGCAGAAGCCGCCCGTGCAGATCAACACGTGTCGAGAATACGGCTCCATGACGATGGCGGACATGAGAAACGTGGCGCCCGATGGGAAGATACGCGCTCACCTCCGGGTGGCGTGATGGCGCGCTCTCTTCGCATCGACGATCTGGCACTCGATGTCGACATCCCCGCGCGTCCGACGCGCGCGCCGATGTTGATGGTGCACGGGCTCATGGGAGGCGCGTGGTACTTCGCCAAGTGGCTGGAGTTTTTCTCGGCGCGCGGCCATCCGGCGTACGCGCTCAACCTGCGCGGACATCACGGCAGTCGTCCGGTAGATGACTTCGGCCGGGTCTCGCTGCGGGATTACATCGTCGACGTCCAGGACGCGGCGCGCGGCATCGCCGAACGCCATTCCGGATCCACGCCGATTCTCGTTGGGCACTCCATGGGCGGGCTCATCATGCAGAAGGCGGCCGAGCTGCTGGCGCCTCCCGCTCTCGTGTTGTTGAGCACGGTTCCTCCGCGGGGCATTCTTCTTCTGAGTTGGCCGCTCATGCGACGGGAGATCAACCACGTGCCCGCGATCCTCCTGTCCCGTCGGATCATTCCCGATCCGCACGATGTGATCGCCCTCTTTCTCAACCGGGTCGATCCGGCCGAGGCGGCTTCGTTCATCCCGCGGTGGGCGCCGGCGAGCGGACGAGTGGGGCGCGAGATCACGCTCGGCATCATCGCTGTCGACCCGAAGCGCATCACATGTCCGATGCTCGTCATCGCCGGCGCGGACGACGTTGGAATCCCGGCGCGGGTCCAGCGAAAGGTGGCAAGAAAGTACCGCGCGACCTACCGCATGTACCCGGGGAATGCGCACTTCCTCATTTGGGAGCCGGGGTGGGAGCGGATCGCCGGCGATGTCGCGAGCTGGCTCGACCGACACCTGGGGGAGGCTGGGCGCCGCTCCGCCTAACTTGGCTTGGATTGGTGACATGCGTCACCTGTGAGCCCCCCGACGATGCAGCCGGCATATGGCGCACAATCTGCATTTTGACGGTGCCCCGCGATGAGCGGGCGCTCGCACAATCTCAACCAGGAGCAGATATGCGTCGCATGATACTTACTATGGCGGCCTTCGCGGTCGTCGGCTGCGTGCGTACGCACGCGAACGAGGCCACCGGCGAAATCGACGTCGATGTCGAGTCCCCGGCGAAGACTGGGGAGGATTGGAGCGGCTCGCTTCAAGCCCAGGGCGGATCGGGAATCACCGGGTCCTTCAAGGCATTCGTGGCTGAAGGCAAGACGAACATCACCGTCAGCCTCGCCAACGCGATGGCGGGACAGCAGCTCCCCTGGCACGTCCATGAGGGCTCCTGTGGCAACGATCTGGGCATCGTCGGCAGCGCGTCCGCTTATCCCGTGATCGTCGTCGGCAACGATGGCAAGGCGAGCACGAGCGCGACGCTCAGCCTGCAGCTCGACGAAGCGAAGGACTACTTCGTGAACGTGCATGCGTCGCCCACGAACTTGCAGACGATCGTGGCGTGCGGAGATCTGGACGACTGACGGCCGAGGGTGTCGAGGGTGTCAAGGATGTCGAGGGTGTCGAGGTAACTGCAAACGGGGTCG
>DASTYE010000228.1:0-5745 GCA_035765135.1 Gemmatimonadaceae bacterium
CAGTGTCCGATACTCCCGCTCGCCCTGCGAGCGCAGTCACGTCGCGCATAACGCTGTCGGTGACGTGCCCGCGATGCGGGGCGTCGCTCTCCGCTTCACTCACTGTCTGCGCGAAGTGCGGCGCTCCGTTGTCCGGCCCCGCGCCGGACACGACGACGTTTAGTGGTGATCAGACGGAGAAGCTGCGGACACGCCTCCAGGAGTCGATCGGTGACTCCTTCGAGCTAATGGAGCTGCTTGGCCGCGGCGGCATGGGGATCGTCTTCCGGGCACGCGAGCGCGCGCTCGATCGCGAGGTCGCGCTCAAGGTTCTCGCGCTCGACCCCGTGTTCGCTCCCGAGGCGTACGCACGATTCGAGCGTGAGGCGAAGCTGGCCGCCAAGCTCGATCATCCGAACATCGTTCCGATCTTCGCCGTCGGTCATCGCGAATCGGTAGCGTATTACACGATGCGGCTCGTGCGCGGCGGGACGCTCGAGACCATTCTCGCTGGGAAGAAGCCGCTCGAGTTCGACTACTGTATGCGCGTCCTGCGCGATGTCGCGGCGGCACTGGATCACGCGCATCGGCAGGGCGTGGTGCACCGCGACATCAAGCCCGCCAACATTCTGCTCGGTGAGTCGGGACACGCGATGGTCGCCGACTTCGGCATCGCGAAGGCGCTCGGCAATACCTCCGGCAATATGACGGGAACGGGCATCATTGGCTCGCCCGCGTACATGTCGCCGGAACAGTGGCGCGGGGAGGAGCTCGATGGGCGAGCCGACCAGTACGCGCTCGCCGTCGTCGCCTACGAGATGTTGTCCGGTATCCGGCCGTTCGAGACCGCGCGTGTGGAAGACCTCCTGACGCTGCATCTGTCCGCGGAGATGCCGGACATCACGTCGATTCGTCCGGGACTCCCCGCGAGCGCGGATGAGGCATTGCGGCGAGCGCTCGCGAAGCTGTCGTCCGAACGGTTCTCCACCGTCACCGGATTCGTCGAGGCGCTGGCTGGAAGCCGGCCGGCTGCGCCATCGCCCAACACGGCGCGCGGTCCTCGTTATGTTCCGAAACCGGCGCGCCGACGCTTTCCCTGGAAAACGACCGTTGTCGTGGGCGCCCTCGCTGGAATCGTGTACGGCGTGCCGCCGGTTCGTGCCCAGGCGCTCGAGTTCTGGGGGGGACTGCTGCACGCCACCTCGCTCCTGCGTCAGGAAGCGGAACGCATCGCTGCGCCTGATGCCGCTGCCCAGCCGCCGCTCGCGAGCACCGCTGCGCCCGAATCGCTGGCCGCGGATTCGCTCGCCGCACTCGATACCACGGCGGTCAGGGACACGGCGCTCACCACTCCGCTGGAGTTCGAGCGCGCCCCGCTCGTGGCGGGCGAGACGTCTGGATCCGGGAGGGACGGGGGGACATTCCGCGTACCCGGCACCCGCGGTGGATGGATTCGCGTTACGGTCGCCGGCGGAACGGCGCCGATCATCATCGATGGTCAATCGCACGGGTCCGCGCCGCAGATCATTCGTGTCAGCGAGGGCAATCACGTTGTCACCGTTCGTGGGGCCGGGGACATGTTCATGCCCTTTCAGCATCACGTGAGCGTGAGCGACGGCGACACCGTCGTAGCCACGTTCGAGGTGCCGGTGCGGCGCGTGCCGGCTGCTCCACCTCCACCGGCTTCCGACACAACGACCGCCTCACCACCGCCGACCGCCGCCGACAGCGGCGCGCGGCCTCCACGGCGCTGACAGCCCGCCTCACTCGCGGCCCAGATACCTAACGATCCGCTCGGCCGCCCGTTCGCCGCTGATGACGGCCCCCTCGAGAATCGGCATCGTGAGGTAGTCTCCCGCGAGAGCGATCGAGGGAGGTAATGCCTCGGCCAGTCGCCGTCCCTCCGCGCGATGGGCGATGAATCCCGGGGCCGCGAGCGGTGTGCCCTCCGCGAAGCGAAATACACGCGCGCGCTCGACCGCGCCTCGCACTTCCGGCACCAGACGCTCGATCTCCGGCATCATTGAGCTCACGACCTCGGTCGGCGACCGATCGCGAAGCTGATCCACCGCGTGTGGCGTGGGCCACGCGAGCACCACCCCTTTCGACGGCGGTTGCTCGGGCCATCGCAAGCCAGGAAGGGCGCACGCGCTCACCATGTCGGCCTCTGTTGGATCGGCGAGCACGCCGAATGCCTCACCAATCACCGCGCGGTTCAGATTCACCATTACGGTCCACGTCGGTCTCGTCGTGATCGAGGTGAGCCATTGGCGCAGCTCCGCGGCGTCCGCGCCTGTGGTGCCGAGCAGCTCATGTGCCGACCCCGGTCCCGTCGCTATCACGGCCGCATCCGCGCGCCACGTACGTCCCGTGGTGTCGCGTGCAGTCACAGCGTCCGAGGTCAGCTCCAGATGCTCGACCACGACCTCGTATTCCACACGAACGTCGGCCACGGTCGCCATCAGCGCCGCGGACCATCCCGCCCGGCTCGCGAGCAGTTTCGCATCGCTTCCGTAGTGGCCGAGGGTGAGGAAGAAGACGAGACTGGTTTCACGGCCACGCGCACTGTAGAAGGTATTGAGCGGTGGCTCAACGAGGACGTCCGCCGCACGAGTGCTCACCGCCCTCTCCACGAAATCCCGTGCGGAGAGATTGTCGAGGTCTTCGAGTCCGCCAGGTGCATCGGCTCGAAGTGCGCCGCGATGGCGCGCGAGCAGCGGCAGCAGCTTCGTACCGAGGCGCAGCTTGTCGGTCGTACCGAGCCCGCCGAACCGCATCATCGAGGCGATCGATCCGAACTGAAGCGGAAGGCGCGCTCCATCACGGACGAAGACATCACGGGCGATGGTCGGCTCGAGGGGAGCCTGTGCCAGCATTCGCGTCGCGTGAGTGAAGGTGGATGCAATGAGCTGTGCGCCCGTGTCGATCACCACCCCATCGCGCGTGTCGCTGCGTGCGCGTCCGCCAAGCACCGCATGACGCTCGAGAATCGTCACCTCGAACCCGCGCGCGCGCAGCGATGTCGCCGCCGCGACACCGCTGAACCCTCCGCCGATCACGAGCACGTGCGATCCGCGTGTATCGATCATGTGTGACTACTCATCCGCATTCGTGGTTTCGATCGTGTAAGAAATCTTTCGCGCGCTATTGCGTGTGTCTGATGCCATTTCTATATTCGCGCCGAAGACGAAGTTTGTGCACGCGATGCGCGTTGTCACCAGCATGGATGCCTGCTGCGTCTGACGACTGATTCCGGAATGCGTGAGCGCGAGGGTGCTGAGTGCCGCAAACGAGACGTGATTTCATAGCGCAAGCGGCCGCCGCGAGTGCCGCGTTGGGCATCGCCGGGTGTGCGCCGGCTCCCACTCCTTCCCCCGCACCTGCTGCAACGCCCGCCGCCACCGGCGGTGACCCGACATTCAAGGATCTGGCCATGCTCGCGCTCGACGCCGCGAAATCCGCGGGGGCGAGCTACGCCGACGTCCGCATCAGCCGCAATCGCAATCAGGCGATCTCGACGCGTGAACGCCGGGTCCAGAATCTCGTCGATAACGAGACCTTTGGCTTCGGCGTGCGCGTGCTCGTCGAAGGCGCATGGGGTTTCGCCGCGAGTCGTGAGCTCACCCGCGACGAGGTGTCGCGCATCGCGCGGCAGGCGGTCGCCCAGGCGCGTGCCAACCGCACGACACTCGTTCGCCCCGTCACGCTCGCGCCGGTAACGCCCACACCCGAGGGAACGTGGCGCGGACCAGCGCGCATCGACCCATTCGATGTGCCAATCGAAGAGAAGGTCGAGCTGCTGCTCGCCGCCAATGCGGCGGCCCTCGGCGTCGCCGGCGCGCGCTTCGTCAACTCGCAGATGTTTTTCCTGCGAGAGGAGAAGACGCTCGCGACAACCGATGGCACGTACGTCGTTCAGACGATCTACCGGGCGCAGCCCTCTCTCAACATCACGGCCGTTGCATCCGACAACAGCGACTTTCAGACTCGCCAGTCGAACGACGTACAGCCGATGGGGAAGGGGTACGAGCACGTGCTCGATGCCAAGCTCGTCGAGAATGCCCCGAAATGGGCGGACGAGGCGGTGCGCAAGCTGTCGGCGAAACCAGTTGAGGTCGGCCGCTACGATCTCGTGCTGCACCCGTCTCACCTTTGGCTCACCATTCACGAGTCGATCGCGCATCCGACCGAGCTCGACCGCGCCATGGGGTACGAGGCGAATTACGCGGGGACATCCTTCGTCGCGCCCCCCGACAAGATGCTCGGCACGCTGAAGTACGGTCCGGAGTTCATGAACATCCAGGGTGACCGCTCGCAGCCCGGCTCCCTCTCCGCCTGCGGGTGGGACGACGAAGGTGTGCGCCCCGACGAGTTTCTCATCATCAAGAACGGCATCTTCAACGACTATCAGACCACGCGCGAGCAGGCGCCATGGCTCGACTGGTGGTATTCGCGGCAGGGTCGCGAGCCGCGCTCGCACGGGTGCTCGTACGCACAATCGTGGGCGGACGTGCAGTTCCAGCGCATGCCGAACGTGTCGTTGCTCCCGGGTGAGCAGAATCGCTCCTGGGACGATCTGATCGCCGCGACCGATCGCGGCATCGCGATCGTTGGCGATGGCTCCTTCTCGATCGATCAGCAGCGATACAACGCGCAGTTCGGTGGACAGGTCTTCTACGAGATTCGCGGTGGCAAGATCGTCGGCATGCTCAAGGACGTTGCCTATCAGCTGCGGACACCGGAGTTCTGGAACTCGATGGACATGATCGGCGGGCGCGACAGCTACATGCTCGGTGGCGCGTTCAACGATGGAAAGGGCCAGCCCAGCCAGTCGAACGCCGTCAGCCACGGCTGCGTCCCGGCCCGCTTCCGCAACGTCAACGTCATCAACACCGGAAGGCGCGCATGAGCACGCTCGTTTCGCTGCTCGCGCCGGCGCGCTATCTGTCGCGCGCGGAGGCCGAAGCGCTCGCGCGCCGTGCGCTGTCGATGGCGACCGCCGAGGCGACACGCGTCTCCATCCAGAGTGGCACGCGGGGGAACACGCGCTTCGCCGTCAACCAGATCTCGACCGCCGGCGACAACTTCAACACGACGATCACCGTGCGAAGCCTGTATGGGCGTCGCAGCGCGAGCGTCACGACGAACAAGCTCGATGACGACGGGCTCCGCTATGCCGTCGAAACATCCGAGCGGCTGGCGAAGCTCGCCCCGGAAGATCCGGAGGAGATGGGAGAGCTCCCGCCCCAGCAATACCCCGAGTCGCAGGGATGGAGTGATGCGACCGCGGCGCTCGAGCCTGATGGACGCGCGAGAGCGGTGCGCGCCATCACCGAGGCCACCCGCGCCGCCGACTTGCACGGAACAGGCTACCTCGAAACGACGGCTGGATCGTTCGCCGTCGCGAACTCGAAAGGATTGTTCGCGTATGCTCGCGGCACGGGCACGGCGCTGACGACGACAGTGCGCACGCCCGACGGCAGCGGATCTGGATGGGCGGGGGAGTCGCACCACGACTTTTCGCGTCTGAATCCCGCGTCGATTGGCGCGCGCGCGATCCAGAAGGCGCGTCTTTCCACCAATGCCGTCGCGATCGAGCCCGGACGATACACTGTTGTCCTCGAGCCCACGGCGGTCGCGAATCTCGTACAGCTTCTCGGGTTCGCGCTCAATGCGCGCAACGCCGACGAGGGTCGCTCCTTCTTCTCCAAGCAGGGTGGCGGAAACAAGATCGGCATGAAGATCGTGGATGAGCGGGTCACGATC
>DASTYE010000229.1:0-2663 GCA_035765135.1 Gemmatimonadaceae bacterium
CATTCTCTTTCGGATGTATGGCATCTATATCGTTGCGTTCGGTCTCATGGCGATCGCCATTGCGGCGACGGCATTCCGTCGAGGTGAGCGATGGACGTGGTGGGCACTTCTCGTCGGGAACACGATCGCCTACGTATCGGCGATGACGTACGACCGGGTCGTGCACGCCATTGGGCCGTTCGAGCTCACTGAATACCTCGGTCTCGTCGTCATCTTCGCGGCGCTCGCGGTCACGGCGCGATTTCCAACAGCTCGGCGGGAACAACACGCGTAGGCAGCTGGACACCGATGTGAAGGCCAACGGGCGGGACAGGCGTTAGGCACCGGCGACGCTGTTCCGCTATTCTCAGTTGCGGCTTCGGTCTCTGCCCGTTGCTGCCAGCTCGGCCAGAATGTCGTCGAGATCCCCGCGGGCGAGCCACCTCTGGCCTAGCATCACCCCCGCGACGCGGCGGGTGTTGGCGATGTCCTTCAGGGGATCGGCATCGAGTAGCAGCAGATCCGCATCCTGGCCCACCGCGATCGTGCCACGCGTCCGTTCTCCAAGGAATTCGGCGGCGTTGGCTGTCGCCGCGCGCAGCGCTTCATAGGGCGTGAGCCCCGCCGCGACCAGATCGGCGAGCTCATCGTGCGCCGAGAAGCCGGGCACGACGCCGGTGTTCATCGCGTCCGTTCCGACGAGCATCTGCACGCCGCGCGCGCGAAACTCGCGCACCATTTGCTCGAGCAGGCGGTATCGCCTCATCATGGGCTCGTACCGGCTGGGAGCGATCCGATTGGTGTAGGGATTCGTCGCCGGCACCCAGCCGATCTGATTGGAGCGCGGCAGGTAGCGGATCTCCGGTCGGCGAAGAACCGAATCGAGATCGTGCACCATTCCCGCGTAGTAGAAGGCTATCGCTGCGCGTGGTATACCTTGTTCGCGATGAGCCACTTTCCGTCCGATTTGAGCAGGACGAAATAGTCGGTGAACGTGGTCGCGCCGTGCTTGAGCGTGGCTTTCACCATCGCCGCGGTCCCGGTCTTGTCGATGACGTCGATTACTCGCGTGCGGCTGGGCTCGTCCTGTGCCGGCGTGCCGCGGAAATTCGCGACGTACTGGTCGACCGTCCACGACGTGAAGACGCCGTTCCGAATCCCCTCGATGTGCGCCGTCGGCAGGAACGCGGCGCGCATCGTGTCGGCGTTGGCCGTCGCGTGGCCGCGGAAATACACGCCGATGACCTGGCGAATCTGTTTGACGTCCTCATCATCCTGTGCATGGCCGGGGTGGGCCAGGATCGACGTCAGGGCAGCAACGAGAGCGAACGAACGCAGCAAGCTAGCGGTCATCCAGAACCTCCGGCGGGGGTGTGGTCGTCTTTTTCCACTGGGGAGCATCGGCGAACAATCGACCAGGTGTCTCATGTCCGCAACCGTCATCATCCGGGATGAAACCGCGACCGGTACGCCGGTCCACGAGTTTCCGCTCCACTTCTCGAGCGAACGCATCACCGTTCGCGAATTGATCCGCGAGCGGGTGTACCAGGAAGTGAGCGAGTACAACTTCCGCAGCCGGCGAGAGGGCGGAGTCTTTCGTGGCCTGGTGCAGCCTACCGACACCGAGCGCACGCTCAACGGCTTCAAGGTCCCAAAGGGTCGCGACATCGACTGGGAAGCACAGTTCGCCCGCGCCATCGATGCCTTCGGCCGCAACGGGTTTTTCATCCTCGTCGACGATCGTCAGGCGGAAACGCTCGACGAGGAGATCGTGATCGGCCCCGGCACGCAGGTGAGCTTCATGAAGCTGACGCCGCTTGTTGGAGGCTGAATGAAGTGGGGTGGGAAGGGAGCCCAATCGCCGCCGCCGTTCGTTCCCCAGGCAGGCTCGGCGCTCGAGGCGGCGCACGGCGTCGTGTCGCGGTGGATGGAGGAGTCGATCCGTGAGCTCGATGAGCGAGCCTGGTATCAGGACGTCGAGCTGAAGAGCCAGCCGAGCGGTCGGGTCATTCTCGAGGCGAAGCCGAACGAGGCGCGGCGATACGTGCACGCGGCCGTGTTGCAGGCGGCGTACTATGATGGACTGGCGCGCGAATTCCGCGCGCAGGCGACGACGGATCTCGAGCGCAGTAATCCGCATCTCCGCCCGGGTTGGAGCGACATCTGGATACGACGGCGCAGAGCGGCGGAGGTCGTCTCGGCGCTCATGCGCCGGAAGCTGCCGTTCGAGGAAGAGGAGCTGCTCGCCGTTCTCGACTGGTGCAATAACCCCGAGGCGTACGCTCTGCCCGCGGGGCACATTGTGCGCGCACTCGAGCGATTCCTCGAGACCCATGCATTGAGCGACACGCTGAGAGATCGCATCACTCGATTCGCGGCGCGGCTTCGCCAGACGCACGACAAGGACGCCCTGCGATACGGCACAGCGCTCGAGCAGCTCGTAGCCGGTCGCGCTGCCTCCGTCGCTGCCGATGTCGCCGAGCCTGACGCGGAAGCTCCACCCGCTCCGCTGCCCGCACCGGCTGCCGCTCCCGCCGGTAACCCGGCCGTCCTGTACGCGCTCAAGCGACATCTGAGCATCCCCGGCGACGACGTCGCTACCGAAGCGATCGCACCGGATGGGTTTCCTCTGAGGGCCGATTCGCCCTTCCGCTCGGAGCACGCCCTCCTCGGCGAGATGCTCG
>DASTYE010000230.1:0-3463 GCA_035765135.1 Gemmatimonadaceae bacterium
GCAGGGCGATGACGCTCACCTTCGCCGAGTCAGTGGACGCAGAGTCGGTGCGGACGGGAATCGCGTACCCGGTCGATGGGCGGAGCAACGCGGCGAGCATCTCTCCGGTGCGTCGGATGCCTGCGTCGGCGTCCACGACGAGCGATGACGTGGAGTCCAGCGTGAACGGCTCGCCCTGGTTGAGCGTGAACGCGACGGGTGCTGGAACGATTTTGTGGGCGGGCATGGGCCCTGCTGGCGCCGGCGGCGATGGCTTCGATGGGCGGCATCCCGAGATCGTGATGCTCATCAGGAGCATTGCCGCGGAAAGGCGCGCCGCCGACCGCAGGCGCCGGGATTGTTCGCGGGATTCAGGCATCTTCGCATGTCCTCAACGTGGCCAACCGGCTGGGGAGGATGAGATTATAGCCGCTGCGGGTTATGATGGCGACACTCACGGTCGAACCATCCCGTCCCCGTCCCGGAGGGATTCCAGAATGTCCAGCTTGCCCCTTCGCCTTCGTCCGGCACTGGCGATCGCCGCTGCGCTCTCGGTCGCCGCCTGCACGCGCACGACGCTCTCCGAGCGCGAGCAGCAGGGTGAATGGGCCCTCGTGTGGAGCGATGAGTTCGAGGGCCCGGCCGGTGCCACGTTCGACCGCGCCAAGTGGGTCGCCGACACGGGTGGCCAGGGGTGGGGGAATCAGGAGAGGCAGTACTACACGACACGTCCGGAGAACGTGTCGCTCGACGGAGCGGGACACCTGGCGATCACGGCGCGCGCCGAAACGGACCCGTCGCGTCAATGCTGGTACGGGCAGTGTGGCTTCACCTCGGCGCGACTCAAGACGAAGGGTCTGTTCGAGACGACCTACGGTCGAATCGAAGCGCGCATCCGCGTGCCGCGAGGGCAGGGAATCTGGCCGGCGTTCTGGATGCTGGGCGCCGACATCGATCGGGTTGGCTGGCCCGAGTGCGGGGAGATCGACGTCATGGAGAACATCGGCCGCGAGCCGTCGATCGTGCATGGAACCATCCACGGACCAGGCTACTCTGGCGCGAACGGTATCGGAGGCAGCGTCACGATCCCGGGCGCCGCGCTGGCCGACGACTATCACGTCTTCGCGGTCGAGTGGATGCCCGGCGAGATCCGCTGGTTCCTCGACGACACGGAATATCGTCGCACGACGCCCGCGAATCTGCCGCAAGGCGCGAGGTGGGTGTTCGACCATCCGTTCTTCATGCTGCTGAACGTGGCGGTCGGCGGCGCGTGGCCCGGCGATCCGGACGCATCGACGGTCTTCCCTCAACAGATGCTCATCGACTACGTTCGCGTTTACCGGCGCTAAGGACCGACGACGTCAGCGCTCGCGCTCCGCCGCATCCGGCGGTCGGTATCGCTCGCGCAATCGCGCCGCCTTCGTCGTCAGATAGTTCCGCTCCGGGATGCTCGTCGTCCTTGTAGCCGCGGCGCGATAATGCGCGAGCGCCCGATCGTGATCGCCCGCCATCTCGTGCAGATGCGCTCGCACGGCGTCGAGACGGTAATGGCCGCGAATACGGGGATCGCCATCGAGCGCTTCGAGCAACTCCAATCCCGTGGGGGGGCCGTGCACCATCGCGGCAGCGATCGCGTGGTTGAGTGCGATCATTGGGTTGTCCTGCAACCCGCGGAGCACATCGTACAGGGCGAGAATCTGCGGCCAGTCGGTGTCTTCGCTGCGCGCGGCCTCATCGTGAACCGCCGCGATCGCCGCCTGGAGCTGATAGACTCCGATCGACCCCTTCGACAGCGTGTCCGAGATCAATGCGACCCCCTCGGCAATGAGGCGCTGGTCCCACAGCGAGCGATCCTGCTCGTCGAGCGGGATCAGCTCGCCGCTTGGCCCGGTGCGCGCGGCGCGGCGGGCATCGGTGAGCACCATCAGCGCGAGCAGCCCCGCGACTTCGCCATCGTCGGGAAGCAAGGTGTGGAGCATCCGCGTCAGGCGGATCGCCTCGTTGGACAAATCGGTGCGGACGAGATCGGCGCCGCCGCTGCTGGCGTACCCTTCGTTGAAAATGAGATAGAGGATGTGAAGAACGGCGCTCAGTCGCTCGGCTCGCTCCTCGTCAGTAGGCATGCGGAAGGGAATGCCGGACTCGCGAATGCTCTGCTTGGCGCGACTGATCCGCTGCGCCATCGTCGCTTCCGGAACGAGGAACGCCCTGGCGATCTCGGCAGTCGTTAGGCCGCCGACGGCGCGAAGCGTGAGCGCGATCGAGGAGGAGGGCGTCAGCGCCGGATGACAGCACATGAAGAGCAGGACGAGCGTGTCATCCTGCTGCACGTCGACCTCACCCTCGGGCGGGGGGACGAATGCCCACTCTGCCCACACTTCGCTGGCGACTGTGTCTTCCCGCCGCCGCCTCGATATCTCGCTTCTGATGTGGTCGGTGAGGCGCCGGACGGCAACGTGATACAGCCACCCTCGAGGATTCGCCGGAATCCCTTGCTCCGGCCACTGTTCAGCCGCGGCAATCAGAGCCTCCTGCACAGCATCTTCCGCGGCGGCAAAGTCCTCGTGCCGGCGTGCGACGGCGCCGAGCACCTGCGGTGCGAGATCTCGCAGCAGGTGCTCGACGTTCGACGGCGCCACGTTTAGCCGTCGGTCGGGGGTGCGCTCATCACTTGCCGCACCTCGACCGGCATGTTGAGTGGCGTCCCCCCTGGCCCGGGCGCCGCCGAGATCCTGGCCGCGATCGCGTACGCCCGGTCGGCATGCTCCACGTCCACGATCCAGAAGCCCGCGAGGAATTCCTTCGCTTCGGGAAAGGGACCGTCGGTCATGGGCACGCCGTTCTTTCCCGCGCGCACGAGCTTCGCTTCGCCGGGCCCCGCCAGCCCCTCGCCGCTCACCATCTCGCCGGATGCGGCGAGATCCTTGTTCAGCCGGTGCATGAACTCAATGTGCGCCTTCAAATCCGCCGGGGACCATTCGCTGACCTGATAGTCTCCGGTGCCTCGTGGTGCGTGCATCATCAGCATGTACCTCATCGTCGATTCTCCTTTCGGTTGTGTGGCCGCGCTAGCTGTGTGATGTCGGCCTTGCACTCACGAGTCGGAGCCGACGGCGCGTTCTCGACATCGTCGGGAACGGGCCGGCTGATGATGCCGCCGATCTGGTAAGGTAGCCAGGGCGTGGGAGGTGGCTGGGAGCTCGATGCCCTGGCGAAGGTCACCCGCCGTGCATCACCGCGCGGCGAGAGCCCTCGTGCGCGCTCGCGTTTCGGCCTCGATGCGCCCGCACATGATGTCGCACAGCTTGAAGACGTCGCGGTCGGCGAGCTCGTAGTACACGTGCAGGCCTTCCTTGCGACGGGTGACGAAGCCGAGTCCGTGTAGAAGCTGCAGGTGCTTCGAGACGTTGCCCTGTCCGAGGCCTGTCTCATCCACCAGCTCGGTGACGGTCATTTCGCCGTCCCGCAACGCATTCAGAATTTG
>DASTYE010000231.1:0-13657 GCA_035765135.1 Gemmatimonadaceae bacterium
GTCGGCGCTGTTTCAGGCGGTGATCGAGGCCACGGAGGAGGCGATCTACAACTCGATGTTCATGGCGTCGACGATGGAAGGGAGTGGAGCCAGAGTCGAGGCAATCCCTCTGGACCGGGTGG
Source organism: Gemmatimonadaceae bacterium (assembly GCA_035765135.1). GTDB lineage: Bacteria > Gemmatimonadota > Gemmatimonadetes > Gemmatimonadales > Gemmatimonadaceae > JAICNG01. The sequence continues at coordinate 123 of DASTYE010000231.1, forward strand.
TGACGATTCTGCGGAAATACGGGATCGGGGGCGGTCGGTGAGCAGCGCTCCGGCGGTCGAAACGTCGCCACGAAGGTCCCGAGGCGACGGCATGGTTCGTGATCGAAGTTGAATTCCCCCGGACCAGGACACTGACATGCAGGCGTCTCTCTCGCAAAAGAAGGTCGCGTTCCTCGCCACTGATGGCGTGAACGAGGCCGAGTTGGTTCAACCGCGCGAGGCGTTCGAGCGCGCGGGGGCGGAAGTACATCTCGTCTCCATCAAGGAAGGCGAGATTCAGTCGATGAACGGCCTCGACAAGGGGAAGACGTATCGCGTCGATCGCCTCGTCGAAAACACCTCATCGAGCGACTACATCGGGCTCGTGCTTCCCGGGGGCGTCGGCAATCCGGACAAGCTCAGGATGAACGAGGCGGCCGTGCGGTTCACGCGCGAGTTCTTCTTCGCGGACAAACCGGTGGCCGCCATTTGCCACGCGCTGTGGCTCCTCGTCGAGGCAGACGTCGTTCGTGGGAGAACGGTGACGTCGTATCCCAGCCTGCGGACCGACATTCAGAATGCCGGCGGCACATGGGTGGACAAGATGGTGCAGGTCGATCAGAACCTCGTGACGAGCCGCAACGTACCGGATCTGCCGGCGTTCAACGAGAAGGCGCTACAGATCTTCGGGCGCGCGACGGAACAGGCGGCGTTCGATGAGGTCGGGGAAGGGTCGTTCCCGGCGAGCGATCCTCCATCGACGTCCCCAACCGCCAGCATGCGCGCTGGCCCACCCGAGGCTCGTTAGGCTCTCGGCCCGGCTGGCATCAAGAACCCAGGGGTTCATTACGGATCACACGGATTGTACGGAAGAGGCCGAATTCGCTCCCGCGGCATTGAACCCTCCTCGCGCGAAAACAAAAAGCTGCTTTGAACGTGCGCGTGGAGAGTGATCAGCGATCAGGCCGGTTCCGTCCCATCCGTGTCATCCGTGATGCACCCCTGTGTTCTTGATGCAGGGTAACGCGGGCGAGCTGGCATCACGCTCAGTAGTTGAAGCCCAGCGTGAGGCCGACCGTGCGCGGCTGGTTGGTCAGGTAACCCACCCGGGCGCGCGTGCCGCGCTCGCGGTCGAGCGCCAGCAACGCACGCTCGTTCGTCGCGTTGTTGACGAACAGCGCAAGCTCCCATGCGGGCCGCTTCAGCCCCACCCGCATATTCACCAGACTGTAGGCCGGCAATTGCGGGTTGAACGTGAACGTCGGCTGCGTCAACGGTCCACCGATCGTCTGCCCGCCTTCGGCCTCGAAAGCCGTCATGTCGACGACGCCGAACCCTTCGGCGAGATCCTCGACCTGCGTGTAGCGCGATCCGACGTGCTGAAACGTGGCCGTGAAGAACCCGTTTGCCCCCGCGCGCAGCGGCCACCGCCACGTGGCCGAGGCGGCGGCCTGAACTTTCGGGACGCTCGGCAGCCGGTTTCCCTCTTCGATTCCGGAAACTACCGTCACCTCTCCGCCGCTGCTGGTCGAGGTCACCGTCGAGCGAAGCTCGGAGTTGGTGACCGTTGCCGATGCCGAGATATCGAAGCGTTCGCTCGGCGCGAAGGCCAGCTCGATCTCACCGCCGCGACTCATCGCTTTCGGTACGTTGAAGATGAGCCGGGATGAGCAGGACCCGGCCGTGACCGTCACCTGGAGATCGCTGATGTCCATGTAGAAGAAGGCGAGGTTGAGCGAAAAGCGTCCGTTCATCGACTGCGTCTTCGCCCCGACCTCGTAGTTCCACGCCGACTCGTCCTTCCAGGAGTCGCGCCCACCGAAGGTGATCAGGTCCTCCGGCGTGCAGATTGGCGTGTTGAGCGGGTCGTTGATGCCACCAAGCCTGAAGCCCTTGGATGCCTGGGCATTGAGCGTGATCGATTCGTCCGCCCGGAAGCTCGCGATGAATCGCGGCGCGAAGCCATCCGCATCGGTCGAGCCCGGAACGGAGACTACCGCGGTCCCGTTGTTGTCGTGCGCGAAGACTCCATCGAAGACCTGATCGCGATCCTCACTGAAGTTGTAGTATCGCACGCCGGCCGTTAGGTCCAGCCGGTCGGTGGCGCTCACTGTCGCTTCGCCGAAGACCGCGGTCTGTCGGAGGTCGTAGGCGAGATCGGAGAAGAACAGCTCGTCCTTTCCGGCGCGGAGCCCTCTCGTTGGCATACCGGTGGCGGCCTCGAATCCGGACACGATGATGCTCTGCCCGTAGTCGCGCTGGTTGCTGCTGAAGAACCCGCCGACCAGCCAGCGGAATCGCTCGCCTTCTCCCGCCAGGCGAAGCTCCTGAGTCAGCACCTTCGAGGTGGTCGCGTCGTAGAACGGGTTGTTGATCGTGTAGATCGGCTCTGGCATTCCGAGCGAACCGCCGACAATGCTGGCGTACAGAGCGCCGCCATCGCGCGACACCAGCAGGTCTCGATACGTGTAGGAGGTGATCGACGTCAGATTCACCGTCCCGAAGCGGTACACCAGGTTCAGGTCGCCGAGGACGAAATCATCGTCGAAGGGCTCGTCGATGTTGAGGAAGAGCTGGCGCTCGCCGAGCGTCACGGGTGTTCGCGACGTCGTGAACGGATTCGCGACGATGTTGAAGATGTCGTTGCGATTCCAACCGTCCATCTTGACGCTCTGAACCACGACGCGCGGAGTGATGCTGAAGCGGTCGTTGGGCGCGAATCGGAACGTGGCGCGCGCGCCCGTCTTCGTTCCGCTGTTGATGTTCTCGTCAACGCTGAAGTCGGGGCGCACCGCGTCCATGTAGCCGCCGAGCTGGTTGTGGTACACCACGACCCGCGCAGCGCTGTGGTCGCCCAGCGGGACGTTCGCGCCGACCTTCGCGACCGCGCCGCCATTGCCGCCATCCACCCAGCTCGCGCCGATCTCGCCGAACATGCTGCGCACCCCGAACTCGGGTTGCCCGCTGATGTAGCGAACCGTGCCCGAGAGCGATCCAGCTCCGAAGAGCGTGCCCTGTGGACCGCGCAGCACCTCGACGCGGGTGATGTCGAACAGATCGAGATCCGGCGTGAAGAGCGAGAGTGAGATCGGCGAATCATCGAGGTACGCGCCGACCTGCTCCTTCACGCCGGGCTGGTCGCGCGCGATCTGACCGGCCGACGCCCCGCGCATGGCGACCTGGCTCTGTCCCGGGCCAAGGTTCTGTACGCTGAAGCCCGCGACGTTGATGGCGATATCCTCGATGTCCTCCGCGCCGCGCTCGCGCAGCACGCTCGCCGTGGGAGCCGCAACGGAGAAGGGGACATCGGCGAGCTCCTGCTCCCGAAGCGTGGCTGTGACCGTGACCGCCTCGAGCGGAAGCGGCTCGAGGACGACGTCGACGGTCGTCGCCTCTGTCACCTGAACCGTCTGGCTCACGCGGCGAAAGCCGACGAGCGACACGGCGACGGTGTGCGCGCCGCGATTCAAGCCAGACACCGTGTAACGACCGTCAGGTCCCGTGGAGGTGCTGCGCGCGGCGCGCGTTGCGTTGTTCGTGACGGTGACCCGCGCTGCTTCCACCCCGACACCGCGGGCGTCCCGCACGACGCCTGTGATGCGCCCATCTGGGCCCTGCGCATGGAGGGAGGCCGCCGAAAGCCCGGCGAGAACCCCGAGCACAATGGATCGGATCACCACAGAGCGCATCAGGCCTCCTCATCGAGAAAGTCGCAGCACCGCGAATCGGACGCCCGTTGGTACGCCCCGAGGGGGCTTTTGTCAATGATGCTTCACGGGCGCCCGTCGCTCACTTCAGCACTACCTCGATGACGCCGGCCATGTAGCCGGTGCCGTAGCGCGTCGTCGCGTCGGCCGCGCTGAGGAACCTGACGTACTGGACATCGCGCGCGGAGATGCCGCGCAGCGACTCGATCGACGCCTGCGGAACGTTGTCGACGAACACCACTGGGAGCAGGCTGTTGGGCGCGCGCATTGAAGCGCGTCCGCGCGAAAGGAGGAACTGGGGACGCAACCGCTCGATCGCCTCGTGAAGCGTTCCCGCGTTACTGCGCTCGATCTCTTCACTGGCGAGGACGTCCTGGGCGCCGCTCCGAGGCGCGACATCCGCGCCCGGATGCGTGCAACCGATGAGGAACGCCGCCAGCAGCATGGTGTGAACGCGCACGCTGTCCTCCCCGCTGGCGCCGCCGGCTGCTCCGAGTGTTCGCCCGCCGGCGGCAATGGTGGTTCGCCGACTGGCACCTCCAGCGCCCGCTCGGTAAGATCGTCGGGCGTCCAACTCCCGGCAATCCGACGATGGACTCCGCCGCTCCCTCGCAGCACGACCCGCCCCTCCCGCGATCGGGCACTCGGTCGCTTCCGACGCTTCCGCTCGTGGGGCGCGTGAACGAGCTGGCGATGCTGAGCGCGACGCTCGATAACGTCGAGAAGGGTCGCGGCACGACGCTGCTCCTCGAGGGCGAGGGAGGGCAGGGCAAGACCCGCCTCGCGCTCGCCACGGCCGAGCTCGCCACGAAGCGCGGATGGACGGTCGCCATCGGGCGGGCCTACCCCGTCGAATCCGGTGTGCCCTACGCGCTGTTCACCGACGCGCTCTCGCCGGTGCTGCGCTCGCTCGACCAATCCGCACTCTCGGTGCTGACGAGAGGCGGTATCTCGGAGCTGCTGCACCTGTTCCCCGCGTTAGGGCCCGGCGATGGGCGAACGCGAGAATCGACGGACCCCGGTGAGCTGAAGACGCGACTGCTCTGGAACGTCGCCCAACTGCTGTCGCGGTTGTCGCAGAGGCGGCCGCTGTTGCTGATACTCGAGAATCTGCACTCGGCGGACGAGTCATCGCTCGAGATGCTTCACTTCCTGGCGCGGCAGCTGGATCCGGCGCGCGTTCTCGTGCTCGGCACGTACAACCAGTCTGCGCGCGACCGATCGCCGGCCATCACGACGCTGCAGCAGTCCCTCGTCTCGCTCGGAGTGGCGCGAGTGCACCATCTGGGTCCGCTCTCGCACTCGGCCACCCATGAGCTGGTGCGGGGCATCTTCGGCGTGCCGGAGGGCGTGTCACGCGAATTCGCGGCGCTGCTGTACGGCTGGACCCGAGGCAATCCGTTCTTCGTCGAGGAGACCCTGAAGGCGCTGGTCGCGTCGGGGCGTCTGTACGAGCGGGACGGCGGCTGGCACGGATGGGACATTGGCAACCTCGATCTCCCGTCATCGATTCGCGACGCGCTCGTCGCGCGTCTCGCGCGCCTGTCGCGGGACGCCCAGCGCGTCGCGGCGGTCGCCGCCGTCATCGGCGTTCGCGCATCGTACGACGTGCTCGGGGCCGTGCTCGCGATGCCGCGGCCCGAGGTCGTCGAGGCGATCGACGAGCTGCGCGCGCAGAGAGTTCTCGAGGAGCATCGAGAAGGCGACGGCATCGTCTACGATTTCGCTCACCCGATCCTGCGAGATGTCGTCTATCAGGAGCTTGGTCTCGCGCGTGCCCGGATGATCCACGCGACGGTTGCCCAGGAGCTCGAGCGCCACTACGGCTCCGCGGCCGACGCCCACGCGGACGAGCTTGCATACCATTTCGCCCGCGCCGACGCTCAGGACGTAGGCGCCAAGGCCGTCCGATATCTGTCGATCGCCGGCCGCAACGCCCTCGCGAAGCATGCGAATCGTGAGGCGGCCACGTATCTCGCTGCCGCCCTCGACCGGGCGTCGCAGAGCGACGGCGGTCCGGACGCCGAGGCCGAGATTCGCGAAGCGCTCGCCCGGGCCCGCCAACGGCTCGGCGAGTATGACGCCGCGGTTGCGCTCTGGCTCCGCGCGCGCGAGCACGCCCGGCGGGCCGGCGATCTCGCTCGCCTGGCCGACATTGAACGCCGCCTGGGGCTCGCGTCGTTCTGGCGCGGACGCCACGACGAGGCCCTCACGCATTACGATGCCGCTCTCGCCGCCGCGGATGCCGCGACGGCACCGAGCACGACAGCGCGTGCTCGTCTCGCCAAGGGCATGTGTCTCCAGGAGCTCGGTCGTGCCCGGGATGCCGAGCACGAGGTCGCGGAAGCCATCGCCGTCGCCGAGCGGTTAGGCGATGCTCCGCTGCTCGCGCGCGCACATCGGACGCAGCTGCTGTTCTACCTGTGGACGGGACGCACGCAGCTCGCCTACGCGCACGCGGAGCACGCGCTCGAGCTGGCGAAAGCATCGGGGCAGCGCGTGCTCGAGTGGTTGGCGCAGTGGGCGTTGGCGACGCTCAACGGCCTCACCGGGAGCTCGGACGCGTGCCGGCGCCATCTCGCGGAAGCGGAGAGACTTGCCGAAGAGCTGGACTCACCGGTGTTCCGCGTGTGGACGGCGGAAATCGCGATCGAGCTGGCCTCCGCGACGGGCGATTGGGAAACGGGGCTGGCTCTGGCCGAGCGCACGATCACCCTTGGCCGAAGCGTGGGACTTCACGCGCCCATCCCGCGACTGCTCGTGTGGAGCGCGATCATGCACCTGGGTCGGGACGAGCGAGATCGCGCGAAACGGTACATCGACGAGGCATGGGAGCTGTCGGGCGCGTCGCGCGGCGCCGAACGACCGAGCGATGTCCACTCGGTGGTTCCGGCGCACACGGGACTCGCGGCCTATCACCTCTTCACCGGCAACTTCGCCGAGGCCATTCGCGTCGGGGAAGCCGGCCTGGCCATCGCCGACCGTGCCGGTGCGCTGGTCTGGGCGGTGCATCGCCTGCTTCCGATCCTCGCCGAGTCGGCGCTGGAGGCGCGCGATCTCCAGCGAGCGGCGACGATCGGTGACCGCATGCGAAAGGACTCGGAGCGCCTCGGGCAGCGCGCGGGCCTCGCGTGGGCCGACGCCTGCGCGGCGCTGGTGGCCATGCTTCGCGGCGAAACCGATCGTGCGATCGTGCTCTTGCGCGCCGCCGCGGAGGCGCTCGAAGCCGTCCCGGTCGTCTCCGATGCGGCCCGGGTGCGGCGGCAGCTCGCGCGCGTGCTGGCGGAGTCGGGCGACCGCGATGGCGCGAAGCACGAGCTCCTGCACATCCACGAGATATTCGTTAGGCTCGGCGCCCACCGCGAGCTCGCGCTCACGCGGCACCAGCTCCGCGACCTCGACGTTCGTCCCCCCACTCGCGTCGCCGGATCCGGCGCCGACATACTCACCGGCCGCGAGCTCGAGATCGCTCGTTTCGTGGCGATGCGGAAGTCGAACAAGGAGATCGGGCGGGCGCTCGACATCTCGGCACGCACCGTCAGCACACACCTGACCAACATTTACAGGAAACTCAAGGTGGGCTCGCGCGGTGAGTTGGCAGATTTCGTGCGAGAGAAGAACCTGTTTACGGTTGAGCGCTCGTAGAGCGCCCGAACACCGTTCTCCCGTCTCCAGGAGGCCTGGCCGGTGCAGGATCCTCACCTCGACGCACCGAACATGGCACCCCCGACCACCCGTCTGAGCGTACGCGCGGCAGCCCTCGGGCTCGTCGTGAGCGCCGTCACACTGGCGGCCTGGCTGCGCACGCGCGGGATGGAGCTCGCCGGTTCCTCCACGGGACTGGTCGCAATGCTCGCTTTCGCGTCGGCGCTCGGCGGGCTGCGCGTGGGGATCATGGGCCTCGTCGTCGTCGCCGCGTGGATCGCGCTCGTCCGCAGCGTTCCCGGAGAGCCGCTGTACTACCTGCCCGATGAGCGCCTAACGGTTTTCATCGAGCTGGGTGCCGCGGTGCTCGCGATGGTCGCGGGTGCGCTCATCCATCGCCGAGCTGCCTGGCTTCGCCGGGAGTGGTGGGACGCCACCGATCGCGCCGATTCGGCCAGCTCGCGCATCCGCGCCCTGCGGGCCGTGACCGAGCCGGAGCTCGCGACGCTGCCCTTCGATGAGCTCCTCCGCCAGCTCCTCTCACGTATCCGCAAGCACCTCGGCGCCGATTACGCGACCGTCCTCGAAATCTCCGACGACGGGTCGTCGCTGGTGGCGTGCGCCTCCGATGGGCTCCAGGAAGAAGTGACGCGGCACGTGACTGTCCCGGTGGGGCAGGGACTGGCCGGCACGGTCGCGGCGACTCGTGAGGCGGCCGCCGATGACGAGCTCTCCATCACCGAAGCCACGCGCCCCGCGTTGCGAAACAAGTTCAGCTCGCTCGCGGCGGCCCCGCTTCTCGTCGAGGGACGCGTGCTCGGCGTGCTCGAGATCGGATCTCGGAACGCGCGCCACTTCACCGAGGATGAGATTCGCCTGCTGCAGCTCGTCGCCGACCGCGTGGCCACCGCCATCGCGCAGGCACGGCTGCTCGACGCCGAGCGCGGCGCGCGCGGTGCGGCCGTCGACGCGGAGCACCGGTACCGTGCCCTCGTCGAGGGCATCGACGCTATCGTATGGGAGGCGGAGGTCGGCGCCGACGCGTTCACGTTCGTCAATCGTCGCGCGGAAACCATGCTCGGGTGGCCCTCCGATACCTGGCTCGAGCCCGGCGCCTACCTCGAGCGCATTGTGCACCCGGACGACCGCGCGCGTGTTCGCACCCACCTCGAGCGCGTCGCGGAGTCGGAAGACCACAGCGAGATCGAGTACCGGCTGCTGTCGGCGGATGGCCGCGTCGTATGGATGCGGGAGATGGTCCACGTTGCGCGCGACGCGACCGGAACGCCGCGTCACTTGCGCGGGGTGCTCGTGGACATTGGCGTGCGAAAACGCGCCGAGCGCCGGCTCGCCGCGCAAAACCACCTCACGCAGGCGCTCGCCGAGTCCAGCGGAATGGCCGAGGCCGCACCGCGCATTTTGCGCGGAATGTGTGAGAGCCTCGGATGGGATGTCGGCACCTACTGGTCGCTCGACCCCGAGGCGCAGGTGCTGCGATGTGCGCACGTCTACGCGGCCCACGATGTCGAGGAGTTCGCGAATGCGAACAGCGAGGCGAGGGTCGAGAGCGGCGACGGCATTCCCGGGCGTGCGTGGGCCTCGGGATCACCGCTCTGGATCGCCGACGTGCGCGATGTCCCGAATCTCTTCCGGGGGGAGCTCTTCGCCAGACACGGTCTGCATTCGGCGTTGGCGTTTCCGCTCATCGATGCCACGCGCGTCGTCGGCGTGCTGGAATTCTTCAGCGTCGAGATACGCCACCCGGACAAGGAGCTGCTCCAGCTGGTGCACGTCGTCGGCGGACAGATCGCTCAGTTCCTCGAGCGGCGCCGCGCCGAGATGGCCGTTCGGGAAAGCGAGGCCCGCACACGCGCTGTCATCGACTCGGCCATCGACTGCGTCATTTCGTTCGACGCGTCCGGCCGCATCACCGAGTGGAACCCGGCCGCCGAGCGCACGTTCGGATGGCCAGCGAAGGACGCGGTTGGCTGCGAGATGGCCGAGCTCATCCTCCCATCGGCTCCACGGGATGTGTTCCGTGCCGGGCTCCGCGAACATCTGGACAACGGCAGTACGCGCTTTCTCGGGCGGCGCATCGAGCTGCGCGGGGTGCGCGCCGATGGGACCGAGTTTCCCGTCGAGCTCACGATCACGCGCGTTCCGGTAGCGGGACCGCCGTCATTCACTGGCTATTGGCGTGACATCTCCGCGCGGCAGCGCGCCGAGGAGCTGCAACGCTTCCTCATCGAGGCGAGCCGCGTGCTCGCCTCGACGCTGGACGCCGATCGCGCGCTGACGGAGCTGGCGTGGCTCGTCGTCCCGACGCTCGCCGACTGGTGCGTCGTCGACGTGATCAACGAGCGAAATCACGATGAGCTGCATCGTGTCGCCGTCGCGCACGTGGACCGCGCGAAAGCCGACCGCGTGCGCCAGCTGAGCGCGACGAACCCGATTTCCCTCGACGCGCAGTCCGGTCCCGGAAGCGTGGCACGGACCGGTGAAGCGGAGCTGGTCGCGCTCGTGTCGCCGGAGACGCTGGAACGGGATGCGGGCGGCGAGAGTCAGCGACGGACGATCGAGGAGATCAGCCCCGTCTCCTACGTCTCGGTGCCCATCGAGGGACGCGACGGAATCCTCGGCGTGCTCACGCTGGTGAGCGCGGAATCACGTCGCCGGTATGGCGAGGAAGAGCTGACCCTCGCCCAGGAGATTGCGCGCCGCGCGGCGACGGCGGTGGACAACGCGCGACTATACGAAACGGCGCTGGTCGCCAGCCGCGCGAAGAGCGACTTCCTCGCGGTGATGTCGCACGAGCTGCGCACGCCGCTGAACGCCATCATCGGATACGCCGAGCTCCTGCTCATGGGCGTGCCGACGCCGATTCCACAGCAGACGCACGGACACGTGCAGCGCATCCGCACGGCGTCGCGTCACCTGCTGGAGATCGTCGAAGAGATCCTCACCTTCTCGCGCATGGAGGCGGGGAGAGAGGCGGTCGTGCTCGCGCCGGTGGATGCCGTCGCGCTGGCGCGTGACACGATGGTGATCATCGAGCCGATGGCGCGGGAGAAAGGTCTGGAGTTCGTCACCCATCTCCCGACCCACGCCATCGCGATGGAGACGGACGCCAGCAAGGTCCGCCAGATTCTTCTGAACCTGCTGTCGAACGCCGTCAAGTTCACCGAGCACGGCCGCGTCACGCTCTCACTGCAGGAGGCTGACGGGGGCGTGGTGTTCGTGGTCGAGGACACCGGCATCGGCATCGCGCCGGAGTACGCCGAGCGCGTGTTCGAACCCTTCTGGCAGGTGGAGCAGTCGGCCACTCGTCAGGCGGGGGGCACCGGCCTGGGCCTGAGTGTCGCGCGGCGCCTGTCGCAGCTGCTTGGCGGAGAGCTGATGCTCGACAGCGCGGCGAATCGGGGCACGCGGTTCACGGTGACGCTGCCGCTGCGCGCGCCGGCCGCGGAAAGCGTCCGTGAGTCGCGGCCGGAACGCCGCAAAGCCCACGAGGCCAGGCGCGCGAGCTGACGGTGGGCTGGCGCCCGGAGGTCCGAGGGCGCATCCTGTGGCCGCATTTCCGTGCGGCCGTGGCGAGGGTGGCGTACGCTACAGCGCGCGGACCAGCAGGATTACCAGAGCAGCGAGAATCGCGACGCCGAGCCAGCAGCCGGGAAATCCGATGATGAGCTCCCCGATTGCGCGTCCTGCTCCGCGTGGGTCCTTGTGCCTGAGCCGGTACCAGAATTTCTCGACGAAGATGTCGTCGAAGATCGTGACGATCCACAGCCATATGTCCCGCGGACCAGGTAGCACTCGGCAGGCCTCGGTGTTCTCGGTATCCCCAGCTTCGCACGCCCCGAAATTACGTGTCGCGGTCGTGACGGAATACTACTACCCTCACATCGGCGGGATTTGCGAGAACGTCCATCATTTCGCCACCGAGGCGCGCGCTCGAGGTCATCACGTCGACGTCATCACCGGGCGCATTGCCGGAGTCCCGCCGCGCGCGAACGTCATTACGATCCCCGATAGCGCCACCGTCCTCGCCAACGAATCCACCTGCCGGCTCACCTTGGGGCGCGGCATTCGCACGAACCTCCGGAACGTCCTGCGCGATGGCGGCTACGACATCGTCCACCTGCACGCACCGCTGGCGCCCTCCCTCCCGATGATCGCGATCGAGGAGGCGGAGTGCCCGGTCGTCGGTACGTTCCACGCATACCACGAGTTTTCCGTCGCGTATGCACTGGGTCGTCGATACTTTCAGGGACTGCTCGACCGCATCGATGCGAAGCTTCCGGTGTCGCCCGCCGCGCGTGATGCCGTGGCGCGCTATTTCACCGCCGACTGGACGATCGTGCCTAACGGCGTCGACATTGTGCAGTTCCGGCCGGACGTGCCGCGACCTGCAGCGATGCCCGCCGGCGTCCCCACCATCCTGTTCGTCGGGCGCTTCGACCCGCGCAATGGGCTGCCGACGCTCATCGACGCCTTCAAGCGCGTGCGTGCGCGGGGCACCGACGCGAGACTGATCGTTATTGGGGACGGACCATTGCGCTCGCGCTACCGCGCGCTCGCCGGGGGCAGGGAGGACATCGTCTTCCTCGGCCACGTGAGCGATGGGCTCGAGGGCTACTACGCGCACGCGTCGATCTACGCCTGCCCCGCGACGCTCGGCTCCTTCGGTATCACGCTGCTCGAGGCGATGGCCTGCGGTACCGCGATCGCGTGTTACGACACGCCGGGCTTTCGCACCGTTGTCGAGCACGAGCGGCAGGCGCTGATGACCCCACCGGGTGACATCGAGGCTTTCGCCGATGCGCTCGCACGCCTTCTTGGCGACGCCGACCTGCGCGCGCGAATGGGAAAAGCGGGACGTGTTCGCGCATCGGTGTTCGCCTGGCCTCGCATCGCCGAGCAGACGCTGGCGGTGTATCACCGGCTCGTGACCGGGCGGCGCGAGAACGCGTGACTTCGCCGGCGCCGCAGCCGTCGATGCGGGCGCGGGTGCTGCGGTGGCTTCTCGCCATTATCACGATCGGCCTGCTCGTGCGGCTCGGAGTGCGCGTCGCGTGGAGCGATGTGTGGGCGACCGCAGTCCGCGCATCGCCGGCGTGGCTGCTCGTCGCCACGCTCGTGAACCTCGCGACGCCGGCCGTGCGCGGATTCCGATGGTGGGTCTTCCTGCGCGCGGTGGGATCACCGTCCGTGCCGCTGGCCGTGCATGCGGCATACGTCGGGTCGGGGCTGAACAACCTGCTGCCGGCCAGCGGCGGCGATCCCGCGCGCGCGCTGCTCGTCGCTCGCCGAACCTCCATCCCCTCGGCGACCGCGCTCGCGACGCTCACTGTCGATCGCGTCGTGGAGATCGCGACCTATCTCGTCGTTCTGCTCGCGGTGCCGCTCCTGCTCTCCGTGCCGCCCGCGCTTCGCCACGCGCAAGCGGTGAGCGGGCTGATTCTCGGTGCCCTCCTGATCGCCGCCTTCGTCGCGATTCGCGTGGCGAAAGGGCGAGGCACTTCGGCTTCGAATCGCGGAAAAATCCGATCATTCATCGTGCGCTTCGTCACCGGAGTCACGGAGCTCCCAACGGCGGGTCGCGTAGTACCCGCGATGCTGCTCTCGCTGGTCGCCTGGGGACTGCAGGGTGCGACGTACCACCTCACGGCGGTCGCGACAGGGCTGCCCGTGTCGTTCGGCGCCAGCATCGTCGGGATGCTCGCCGTCAATCTCTCCTTCCTGCTTCCGCTCACGCCGGGAAACGTGGGCGTCTTTCAGGTCGTGTACGCCGTCACCCTCGGTGCGTACGGCATCTCCAGCGACGCGGCGGTAGCGACGGCGCTGCTGCTTCAGGCCGTGCAGATCCTCCCGATGACCGCACTCGCGCTCGTGCTTGCGCCCGATCTGCTCTTTCGGCGCGCGCGACCCGGGCTTCCCTAGCAGAAACGGCGAACAGCAACGGCGAACAGCCGGGAACGCGGACGCCGCGAATGCGAAGGCAAAGAGGCCGGATACGGCAACAGCAGAACTTTGAAACGGCAACGGCAGGACTTCTTGACGATCAAGGTAGGCGCTGGCTACGGCACTCTACCCGACGGGTTTCACAAAGCTGTTCGCAGTTGCCGTTCCGTCGCCGAACAACGAACTACTTTCGCGCGGCCGCGTGCCACGGCTGCGCATCGAGTGAGTGCGCGAACTGATCAC
>DASTYE010000232.1:0-13728 GCA_035765135.1 Gemmatimonadaceae bacterium
GTTCGCATTACGACGCGCCTCTCCGCATCGGGTGCGGTCGTTGACTCGACCTCCGCGACGGGGTAATTTTCGCGGTCTCTACCGGGCCTGTAGCTCAGGTGGTTAGAGCGCACGCCTGATAAGCGTGAGGTCGGTAGTTCAACTCTACCCAGGCCCATCAACGATTAGCCCCCGATGAGGGGGCTTTCTTGTGCTCTCTAATCACCTTTCCAGCGTGCGTCCGCTTGGCGCGGTGGCAGACTAATGCGCCACGCCGTTGCCAAACAGACGGCCGTATCGTTTTCGACCGACTGGTAGCAGTCCCGGTACCACCAGACAAAGTTCGCGAAGATGTTGCGCGCGGTCAGCCGCGGAAGCGCGGCCAAATGCCGCTCTCTCCTCGCTCGCGGACGAAGGTGGCCTTCTCACACAACTCGCCAAGCGCCGCATCGGATAGCCCTTCCCATCCCACGGGGATCGGCGCGAGCCGACGCTTCTCGGTCGCGGAACCAAAAGCGAGCCACCCGTGAGCGAGCTCCGGGCTCACCGTCCGAGGTTCGCCTCGTTCGCCCGGGCGTACTTCCCATACCTCCCACCGCTGTCCGTCAAAGAAGAATTCTCGATGCGTCACGCGCACTCACTGGTAGCCGACATGAGCAGCCGCCATGTGCATAACGAATGCCGAATGTGATGTGAATCACACGAGAAACGCATGCGCGAGGGGCTGGTCTAAGCTCGTCGAGGCGCGAGCCTTGCGGCTCCGCGATCGCTCTCGGAGCGCGGAGACGTATGAGCTACACCGAATTCACAGATCGAATGGGGCGTTCGTGGCGGGTGTGGCACACCGTTCCGCGTCTGGCTGACTTGCTCACCAGTCTAGGGCCGGATTTGAAGGAAGGCTGGCTTACGTTCGAGTCAGAAGGTGAGAAGCGGCGACTGGCCCCCGTTCCTGCGGAGTGGGAGAGCCTTCCGCCGACGCGTCTCGAGTTACTCTGCCGAATGGCGAAGCCCGCACCACCGTCACCACAAACTCGGACGACGGTCCGCCGCGAGGAGTGGAAGCAGGAATAGCGTCGCCGTGAAATCGCAGCCGGAACGGGCCTCCCTCATAGTCCCCGCTCGTTGAGGAAGTTGGTGTAAATCGGTCCCGAACAGCTACTGGCCCAACCGATCCAGTGAGCACGTGCCTGCGCCATGGCCGGCCAGGCGCTCCAGAACGCATTCCAGCGCGCGCTGCCCGGCTGAATACGCACTCCCTCCTCGTACAGCGTCTCCGCCTCAATCCCGTAACGCAGAATACACCCGGCCTTGATGAGCTGACTCGCAGGTATTTCGTGGAGATCCTCGGAACGGTCGTGCTCCATGCACATGGCGTCGATCGGGTCCTTCGGCTGGTACCCCGGCAGCCAGGCTCTATCCCACCACTCACCGTCGGGTTGCCCGCCACCGCAATACCGCCCGTACAGGCCGATGTTGGTATCGGAGCCGTAGACATAGAATCCGTCGGAGACCGGGGTCGGCGGCACCCAGTGACGCGTCGGCGTTTCGAGCTCGAGGAGCGGATAGCACTGCTTGAACAGTCGCTCGCCGCCCCCGACGGGGCGTGCCCGCCACGCGGGGTTGTGGCTCTCGCTCGCACAGGTCGCAGCCATGGCCTGGAGGCGGGGCGTGTCGTACCGGAACCCAAGGGGCGCGGGCCGGGTTGCCCGCTTCGGCGACTCCAACGGGAGGGGCGCCTGATACGTGGTGTAAACGAACCCGGCGACGACCGTCCACGGGGCCGTGCCGCTCTTGTCTGTCGTGCTGTCCGCATGTGCCACGATCTCGACGGCGCCCTCGCCAGTACTGATCGTCTTGTAGTTCCATGCCGCCATGTTGTGAACGGGGCCGGTCGTCGTCGCCAGCCCGGTCGTGGCGTCGATCGTGGCGATCGTCAGGTCTCGCGATTCCCACGTGAACGTCTGCCGCGGAATCTCGACTCCGTTCCTGTCCTTCGCCACAGCGGTAAACTGCAGTGCCGCGGCAATCCGCGACCTGGCGGAGGCGGGCGTGACTGTCACGCTCGCGACCTCCTGGAAAACGCGCACGCTGAGCTTGGATCCTGGCTTTCCGGTCAACCGGACATGCAGCGCGTTCTCCCAATCCAGCACTACATCCTGACGCAACTGTCCGGAGCGCACCTTCAGCCGCTCTCCGTTGAGATCGACGCTCGCGTTGGCGCCTTGGGTCCCGAGGTCGTCGATCTCGATGGTGTAGGCGCCCGCCGGATTACCCGCGAACGTCACGACCTCCGTGATGGGCGTCCCGGTGCTACGGGTGTAGAGCCGGGGCTCGAACGTACAAGCCGGGCAGACGACAGAACCTGCGGTCGGGTCTGTGGCCGCGACTCCGGCGATGCCGCGCTCATCGGGCCGGGGCGCGGGCGTCGTTAGGTCGGCCTGACAGCCCATGAGGGCAAGAACGACAAGCAGACCGGGCGCAGGGCGGCAGGGCATAAGGTCCTCACTGACCTGAGGGAGCCGGCATCGGCAGGAAGCTGCGTTTGCGTCGGGAGCGACCCACACAATACGCTCCGCGGTCGGAGCCCGCAAATACTCCTGGACCCGCATCGCGTGGTGTCGAGGCAGGACCTAACGCCTAAACATCTGCGTCCAACCGGGACGCGCGCCTACGCCGCGCGATTCACTAACGCTCCCCTTGTCTCGTGTCTCCCTCGCGACCGAGACGTTCGCCACCCTCCGCCCGCCGCTGCACCCCTGTGACGATGATGTTCGCGAGCTCCCGATGGCTCGCACTGCGGATGTCGACCGCCGGGGCGAGCGAGAAGCCACGAACGATGTCGCGCAACCGAGCCGCATCCAGCGCCCTGAGCTCGGCGCGCAGGACGTCCTCGCCCTGCGCGTAGACCTCGAACGGATTGAGGATCGGATGCACCCCGGGAACACGCGGAATACCGTTAGGCACGGCCCGCTCCGGCGCCGGCTCGTCGAACGCCGGCACTGCGTCGACCGTCCGCGGCGCGACCTCTACCGGGTCGAGCGCGCGTCGAAGCGCACCCTCCAGATACACGTCGCTGATCCCGCTCGCCCAGTAGACCGTATCGACGCGGTTGGGCTGCGTCGTCTCTCGCATCGTCCGAACCGTCGCCCCACCGTCGAGCGGCTCGAACTCGAGCCACCCTTCCCAGTGGCCATCGTCACATTCCCGGCCGCACGCCCGCGCAACGTAGGCCCGGCCGTCGCCGTCCCGTGCCGTTCGCTCGAACTCCGCCAGAACCTCGGCCATTGCTTCCTCCCGTTTCGCCACCCGCTGAGAGAAGCAAGCCGGGCGCCAGGGGAACGGGGAGCGCGCGCTTTTTGGGGCCTGCCCGTGGAATGATATAGCGGCAGAAGGGCTACCTAACGACTACGTCCGGGTGACGACGAGACGAATGATGTAGTCGCTCGGACGCACCTCCTGCCCGGAGACCTTCGGCGGGCGGACGTCGACCAGCCGAACGGTGTAGCCGAATCGCGTCGCCGCGTGGGGCTCGAGCGTCGAATTCACGGCGGTGGAGTCGCGACGCGCCCCATCCCGAATTGTGAGCGACACACGCGCGTTCCCCGCCCACACGCACGTAACGTCGCTCGGACACCGGGAATCCTCCGGAACACCAACGACACGAACGGACAGGTCAGTGTCGGTAATGTACGCCGTGTCATCCACGCGAAGATCGAATTCCTCTCCCAGCCTCGCACAGATGATGGCGTCGGAAGGGCTGTCGTTGCACCGGGCCAAGCCGGTGCTGGCGCTGCTGGCGCAACCGGCAATCGTCCCCAGCATCGCGGCGAGCAGGGTGAAGCGCATGATCGGTCTCATGTTGAAGTTCACGATACCTGACCCGGCCGAGGTTCGCCACGTCACTGCGACGCCTCCGGGCGCGATGCCTCGACGCGCAAGCGCGCGGCGTAGCCACACCGAACACGATCACGTATCTTCTCGCGCCCACTTTCACACCCGGTGGAGGTTCAGTGACGGAGTCCCACGATGAGGTGCGAGTCCTCGCCCGATCGCGCTGGAAGGTCGCCATCCTGCTGACCGCGATCATGATCGCGGTGTACTTCGGGTTCATCGCGCTCATTGCGTTCAACAAGGCGTTCCTCGCCACGCTCGTCGCGCCCGGCCTCACCGTCGGTATCCTCCTCGGCGTCCTCGTGATCGTGGTGTCGTGGGTCCTCACCTGGATCTACGTCCGCTGGGCGAACACGCACTACGACGCACGTCTCGAGGAGCTGCGCCGATGATCGCCATCGCGATCATGCAGGCGGCATCGGCACCGGGGTCGCGACTCGGCGAGCCGAATACGATCGCGGTGATCTTCTTCTTCGCCTTCATCGCCGTCACACTCGGCATCACCTACTGGGCGGCTCGTCGCACGCGCACGACGGAAGAGTTCTATGCGGCCGGCCGCTCGGTGAGTGCCGGGCAGAACGGGTTCGCGCTCGCCGGCGACTACATGAGCGCCGCCTCGTTCCTCGGAATCGCCGGCCTCGTCTCCACGACCGGCTTCGATGGGCTGATCTACTCGACCGGCTGGCTCGTCGGCTGGCCTGTCGTCCTGTTTCTCATCGCCGAGCCGCTTCGCAATCTCGGTCGCTACACCTTTGCCGATGTCGTCGCCGCTCGCCTTCGCCAGACGCCGGTGCGAATCGCGGCGGCGCTCGGCACGCTCGCTACGGTGCTCCTCTACCTGATCGCACAGATGGTCGGCGCGGGCGGCCTCATTCGCCTCATGTTCGGGATCGCCTACGAACAGGCGGTGGTGATCGTCGGCATCGCCATGCTCGCGTACGTCCTGTTCGGCGGGATGATCGCCACGACGTGGGTGCAGATCGTCAAGGCGGGGCTCTTGTTAGGCGGCGCTCTCCTCCTGGCGGTGATGGTGCTGTGGCGTTTCGACATGAATCCCGCTGCGCTCTTCGCCGCCGCCGCCGAGCGGTACGGGGATGCCGTGCTTTCACCGGGCCGGCTCGTCTCCAATCCGCTCGACGCGCTCTCGCTGGGCATGGCGCTGATGTTCGGGACCGCGGGACTGCCGCACATCCTCATGCGCTTCTATACCGTGCGAGACGCCCGCGCGGCGCGGACCTCGGTGTTCTACGCCACCGGCCTCATCGGATTCTTTTACCTGATGACGTTCGTGCTTGGATTCGGCGCGATGGTGCTCGTCGGCCCCGAAGCGATTCGCGCGGTGGACGCGGGTGGCAACATGGCCGCGCCGCTCCTCGCCGAGCTCCTCGGCGGGACGCCACTGCTCGGCTTCATCGCGGCTGTCGCGTTCGCGACGATCCTGGCCGTCGTCGCCGGCCTCACGCTCTCCGGCGCCGCGGCCCTGTCGCACGATCTCTGGGTGAATGTCGTGCGGCACGCGCGAGCCGATGCGAAAGAGCAGCTCCGAGTCGCCAGGGTCGCGACGATTCTGCTGGGCATCGGCGCGATCCTGCTTGGCATCACCTTCAAGGGACAGAACGTCGCCTTCATGGTGTCGCTCGCTTTCGCGATCGCCGCGAGCGCGAACTTTCCCGCGCTGGTCCTGTCCATATTCTGGCGGCGGTGCACGACCGCTGGCGCGGTGGGAAGCATGGTCGTGGGGACGCTCGTCACCGTGACGCTGATCTGGCTCTCGCCGACGATTCAGGTCGATGTGCTCGGCAGGTCCGACGCATGGTTCCCGCTGAAGAACCCGGCGCTGGTTACCATCCCGCTCTCGTTCGCTGTCGGCGTCGTTATCTCGCTGCTGACGACCGAGGCTGCCCGAAGCGACGCGGCGGCCCTCGACCGAAGAATGCTGCTCGGAAGTCAGACCGCCGCGGAATGAGGGACGCGTCGTCTATTGCGCGATCGCGTATCCCGAGAAATGATCGGTGGTGAAAGTGACCGTGCGCGCCTGCTTGTCATCGACGCCGCCCATGTCCTCGAGGAACGTGTTGGTGAGCGGCTCGATGTGCCACACTCTGAGTGGCTGCTGATCGATATTGGTTCGAGCGCAGCGGCTGTAATCGACGACGACCGTGACTGGCTCGTCGAACTCGAAGTGCGGCAGCCCGTCCACGCGCGCCTCGATCTCGACATATCGTGACGGCGGAACGATCAGCGTTACGACCTTGAAGCCCCCTGGCGTAAACGCGTTGCGCGGGACGATGATACGATGGCCACCGACGGAGACCTCGCCACCGAGTGGTCCAATCAGTGCCGAGGCGCTGAGGGAGAGGTCCGATGGACATTCGACGAGCGCCGCGGTCCTCTCGAGGAGAAGATCCGTCGAGCTTGGCGACGACGGCGCCGGCGACGTGGCGGGGTCGCTACACGCGGCCAGCGCCGCCACGACGGCGAGCAACGCGATACGCCGAAGGATCATTGTTCGAAGCATCTCAGGCACTCCGGCTAATGTCTGGGAGGACGATCTGCAAGTTCTAAGCAACCGACATGCCTGAACCGCTGGGGGACATAGAGGAGGGGCTCCGATTCGAAAAATCGGGGATGCTGGATCGCGCCCTCGCGCATTACGAGGCGGCGACCACAGGCGATGACCCGCTCACTGTCACGACCGCCTGGCGGCGACGCGCGAGCGTCCTGCGGACACGGTGCGACTGGGACGGGGCGCTCGCCGCCGCGCGCGAAAGCGCGGCCGTCGCTCTGCGGTACGGTCTGGAGGACGCGCACGCCGAGGCGCTCAACGCCGAGGCCGCCGTGTTCCAGAGCCAGGGGGACTTCGACGCCGCCGTCCCCCTTCTCGAGCGCATCCTGACCATGACGAAAGAGCCGCGCATCCGCGGCGTCGCGCTTCAGAATCTCGGATCGATCGCCGCCGAGCGCGGTGACTACGAGACGGCCGAGCGCCGTTTTCTCGAGTCCTACCGATGTTTCCGGGACGCCGAGTACGACTGGGGGCAGGCGTTCGCGCTCAACAACTATGGGCGTGCCGCCATGGATCGCGGCAGCCTCGAGATCGCCGAGCGGGTGCTGGCGAGGGCCGTCGAGCTCGCGCGCAGTGTGGAGGATCTCGATCTCGCCGCCCTCGCGACCATGAATCTCGCCGAGACGATGCTCACGGCCAACGATCTCGAGCGAGCGGATGAGACCGCGAGCACTGCCCTCGGATACTTCGAGATGGCGGGAAACCGATGGCGTCGTGTCGAGTGTCTCCGCCTGCTCGGCGACATCAATCGGCGCGACGCGCAGCACGAGGTCGCCACCCGATGTTATCAGCAGGCACTCCTGCTCGCGCGCGAGCTCGGCGTACACCTCGAGATCACCCGGCTCGAGGAGCGCCTTCGCGGCGAAGACAACCCGAATCCAGTGAGCGAAACATGATTCTCCGCGCCAGTCTGTGTTTCATCCTCATCGCGCAGGCCGCCTGCGCGAGCGCGCCTCCGCCTAACGCGACTCCGCAGCCGCAGGTGGCGGCACCGGTGCCGGCCGAAGTGTCGGCCCCTCCCGCGCGCCCGGCCGACGTCGCTTCGATCGACGCGATCATCGCTGCCCTCTATGAGGTGATCTCCGGTCCGGCCGGTCAGAACAGGGACTGGAACCGCTTTCGATCGCTCTTCACGGCAGGGGCGCGACTGATCGTTGCCGCGCCATCGCGAGAGGGGCGCGTTCCATCGCGAAGCATGTCCGTGGAGGACTACGCGACCGGGGCGGATGCCATGTTGAAGCGCGACGGATTCTGGGAACGGGAGATCGCCAACCGCGTCGAGCGGTACGGCAATGTCGCGCACGTCTTCTCCACCTACGAATCGCGGCGCACCAGTCCCGATTCCGCACCGTTCAGTCGCGGAATCAACAGCATTCAGCTGATCACGAATGGCGAGCGCTGGTGGGTGGTGACGATTCTCTGGGACTTCGAGCGCCCGGGAAATCCGATTCCCCCGCAGTACCTCCCGTCGGCGCAACGGTGAAAACGAACGGGGAGTAAGGGCTGAACCCTTACTCCCCGTCGCTCGCTCCTCCATGTGCGCGCCCTACGCCACCAGCGAGAGCAGCATGATGAAGAAGACGAGACCGGCGATCGGCACGACGAGATCTCGCAGCGCGGTGAGGTTGCGCATCGTGGTCCTCCGAGGGGGGTGTGGGTGGTTCAGACTCACGCGCGTGGGTACCGCGGCGGCGCGCTCAGGTGTGACGGGGGTCACACTCTATGACATTCCTTTCATTCTGCAAGAGTGGCGCGGAAGCGACACCGTCGCGGACGGCCAACGGTAGGTGTCGCGTGTCGCCTTCACGCGGCACCAAATGCACGCTCATCGGTACATTGAAGCCACGACCATGAACGCGAGTTCCCTCCGTCTCCGACCCATGAGCTTTCCGTCAACCATGATCGCCCTGGCGGCCGTGGCGCTCCTCGGCGCCGCCTGCGCGACCTCGAGCATTCCATCTCCGGAACCCCGCCCGGCGACGCAGAGCGTGGCCGCGCCGGCAATGCCGGACCGCGATTATCTCGTGTACGTCGTCGCCGAGTCGGCTGACGAGATCGCCCTCGTTCGCTTCGGCCCGAACGGTGGAGCGGTCGATCACCGGCTGACGACCGGAATCATGCCCGCGGATGTCGACGGGCCGCATGGCGTCGCCGTCTCCCCGGACGGCCGGTACTACTACGTCTCCATCGCGCACGGTACACCGTACGGGACGGTCTGGAAGTACACCACGCACGGCGACACGCTGAAGGGTCGCGTCGAGCTCGGCAACTTCCCGGCGACGATGCAGACGACGCCCGACGGGGAGTTCCTCTACGTGGTCAATTTCAATCTGCACGGTGACCACGTGCCATCGTCGGTGTCGGTCGTGGCCACCGAGCCAATGGTCGAGGTGGCGAGGACAACGACGTGCACGATGCCGCACGGATCGCGCGTGAACGCGCAAGGCACGAAGCACTACTCCGCGTGCATGATGGATGACATGATCGTGGAGATCGACACGAGGACCTTCGGCGCCGCGCGGCATTTCATGGTGACGAAGGGGAAGGAGCACGGGGAAGCCGGACCGCCGCATCACATGGCCGGCGGTCAGCGGCACGACATGGCCGGACACGGCGCGCCGGCCACGACGCAGGGTGACGACGCCTGCTCCCCCACGTGGGCGCAGCCGTCCGCCGATGGCTCCAAAGTGTTCGTCGCCTGCAACAAGTCGAACGACATCGTCGAGATCGATGTCGCCAACTGGACGATGTCGAGGCGCATTCCCGCTGGTGCGGGCGTCTACAATCTCGCCGTCACGCGTGATGGTCGCCTGCTGATCGGCACGAACAAGAAAGGGCAGTCCGTCTCGATCATCGACATCGCCAGCGGGCGCGAGCTCGCCCGCGTCCCAACGAAGCGGAAGTTCGTTCACGGCGCCGTCGTCTCTCCCGACGACCGCTACCTCTTCGTTTCCGTCGAAGGAGTCGGCTCGGAGCCGGGCACGGTGGAGATGATCGACCTCGCCTCGTTCAAGACCATCGCGACGGTCGATGTCGGGCAGCAGGCGGGTGGGATAGACTTCTGGAAGACGGAGCCGTAGGAACAACGAGGAACGAGGAGAAGGACCGAGGAATTCGATTGCGTGGCTAACCAGTCCATCGAATTCCTCGGTCCTTGGTCCTCGTTCCTCATTCAAGCGTACTCAGACCTCTCGCAGCGCCGCCATCGGCGTCTCCGCCATCACCCGGCGGCCACTCGTTAGGCCGAGCAGGACGGTCAGCAGCATCATCCCGCCGGCGATCGCCAGGGACGCGCCGGAGGCGAGCGCGAAGGGGAGCTCGAACATGAAGTGCACGATCGCCCACGACCCGCCGACGGAGAGCACCATCCCCGTCGCGGCGCCGAGTGCGCCGAGCACCGCGTATTCGGTGAGCATCATGCGGCGAATCTGGGCACGGGTCGCGCCTAACGTCCGCAGCAGCACGGCCTCGCGCACGCGGCGCCGTCGGGTGGCGGCGACCGCGGAGAACAGCACGAGAGCGCCGGTCGCGAGACTGAACAGCGCCATGAATCGCACCGCGACCGCCACCTTGCCGAGGATCCGCTCCACGGAGTCCTGAATGCTCGCCAGGTCGAGGCTCGAGACGTTGGGGTAGACATCGACCACCGCCCGCTGCAGCCGGGCACGCGCCGTGGCGTCGCCGATCCCGGTCAATACGACGTACGACGTCGGCGCCTCCTCGAGCGCGCCCCGCTCGAACACCGCGAAGAAATTCGGCTCGAACCGCGCCCAGTTCACCTCGCGGGTGCTGGTCAGGCGCGTGGGAATGCGGACCCCCTGCACGTCCCACACGATCGTGTCGCCGATGGCCACCCCCAGCTCGCCGGCGATCTCGCGCTCCAGTGACACTTCCGGTAACGCGTCCTTCTCCACCGAATCGGCTGTGAACCACCGGCCGGTGATGATGCGCTCCGACGCCACGAGCGTGTCGCGCCAGCTCGAGCGGTACTCGCGTCGGATCGCCCATGCGGAGACCTGGTCGGTCGTGTCGGCGATGAGGGCGGCAGCCGTGCGCTCGCGAATCTGGGCGATTCGCATGGGGACGATGGGAACGCGCTGCAGGAGGGGGTGCCCGTGCTGCCTGACGATGGAATCCACTCGCTCCACCTGGTCGCCCTGGACGTCGAAGAACGCCACGTTGGCGCGCGTCGCTTCACCGCTCAACGTCAGATGCCGGATGAGGTTCGCCTGCGTGACGTAGAGCGTGCTGATGAGGAACGCGCCGAACCCGAGAGCGAGGATGATCGGGCGGGTCTGACTTCCCGGGCGGTACAGGCTGGATATTCCCTGCCGCACGACGAACGGCCACTCGTCGCGCACGACCCGTCGCGCGACCCAGGTGAGGGCGATCGCGGCCAGGACGAGCACGAGCAGAGCGCCGCCGATTGCCGCCAGCATTCCCAGCGTCTCTTCCCAATCCTCCGCTCTGGCCCTCGTGATGATCACGAGGCTGACGACCAGCGCCGCCGTCGCGAGCAGGTGCGGCACGTCACGCCACCACCGGCCGCGCGGCAGCTCGCTCACCGTCCTGCGCAGTGCCTGGAGCGGCGACACGTGGCGGATGGCGAGCAGCGGACGCAGGGCGAAGATCAACGCCACCCACACACCCGTGATCAAGCCCGCGACCAGCGCGCTCGGCGCCAGCGTCGGCTGAACGTCCACCGGCATGAAATCGCCGATCACGCTGGGCAGCGCGAACTGCGTGAGCACGCCAAGCGCCACGCCGCCTAACGCACCGAGGAGGCCCATGCCGGCGGCGGTAGCGGCGTAGATGGTGATGATTTGCGCTGTCGTCGCGCCGAGACATCGGAGGATGGCCACCGTGTCGATCTTCTCGGAGACGTAGGCGTGGATGGCGCTCGCCACGCCGATACCGCCGAGCAGGAGGGCGACGAGCCCGACGATTCCGAGGAACTGGTGAAGCTGCGCGACACCGTTGGTGAGCGCGCGCTCCGTATCCGCCGCCGTCCGGACGCGCGCCCGTGATGAGTCGAGCGTGACACGCAGATCCTTCGAGACCTTCTCGACATCCGTCCCGGCGGGCATCGCGATCATCGCCTCGTACTCGGCACGACTGCCGAACACGAGGAGGCCGGTCTCGTCGATCCGCGAGGCGGGGATGTACACGCGCGGTCCAAAGGCCGACGCGATCGCCGCGTCGCCTGGAACGTTCTCGAGAACTCCGGTGATGGTCAACAGCGCGAAGCCGAGCTGCAGCGTGTCCCCGACGCGCGCGTCGAGCGCCACCAGCAGAGAGGGGTCGACGAGAACGTTCGCCTGCTGATGAAGCGATGCCCATCGCTTCGGTGGTCGGGTGTCGATCGCGCCGTAAAAGGGAAAGCCTGGCTCGACCGCGCGCACCTGGACGAGTCGCGTTCCCGGACGCCCACGCACGACGGCCATCGACGCGAACGATGTAATGCGCGCGACGCGCGCCCCCGACCCGCGCAGGGAATCCAGCACGCTGTCGATCGCCGGCGTGAACGCGGAGCGGGACCGCACGACCAGATCGCCGCCAAGGAGCGACCGCGACTGGGCATGTACCGCGCTGGTGACGTTGTCGGCGTACGAGTCGATCGCCACCAGGGCGGCGACGCCGATCGAGATCGCCGACATGAACAGGGCGAGTCGCTTGCGCACCGAGCGCGAATCGCGCCAGGCGAAGGCCGCCAGCTGGCGGAGGGCGAGGCTCACGCGGCCTCCGCATCGGAGACGACGGCGCCGTCGCGCAGCCTCACGACCCGCCGTGCACGACCGGCGATGGCGGGGTCGTGCGTCACCAGGACCAGCGTCGTGCCGTCCTCGCGATTGAGCGACTCGAGCAGCTCGACGATGAGTCCGCCGGTGGCCGCGTCGAGGTTGCCGGTGGGCTCGTCGGCGAAGAGGACCTTCGGTGAGTTCGAGAATGCGCGAGCGATTGCCACACGTTGTTGCTCGCCGCCCGACAGCTGCACCGGATAGTGGTGCGTGCGCTCGCCGAGACCGACACGGGCGAGCAGGTCCCGGGCGCGACCGGCGGCGCTCCGCTCCCCGCGGAGCTCGAGTGGCACCTGGACGTTTTCGAGCGCGGTGAGCGTCGGGATCAATTGAAAGCTCTGGAACACGAAGCCAACTTTCTCGCCACGGAGCCGCGCGCGCTCGTCTTCATTGAGCGCGGCCAGGTCAGCGCCATCGAGGATGACGGTGCCCGCGCTCGGGATGTCGAGTCCAGCGAGCAGGCCGAGCAGCGTCGTTTTCCCGCTGCCCGATGGTCCGATGATCGCGACGAACTCGCCGTCGCGAATGGTGAAGTTCACGTCGCGCAGGACGGTCAGCGTTTGCGCGCCACTCTGGTATGTCTTCGTGAGGGTTCGAGCTTCGAGCATGCAACTCTTCGTGAAGGTGGGCCTGGCGATCGTCATCCTCGGCGCGTGCGGGGGCGAGACGGAGACAGCGTCGCGCGGTGGAAAACCATCGACAACGGATTCGGCGACCGTCGCGACCAGGCGACTGCTCTTCGTCGGAACAAGCCTTACCGCGGGACTCGGGCTGGAGCCCGACGAAGCCTATCCGGCGCTGATCGCGCGCCGCATCGACTCGCTCGGCCTTCCATACCGTGTCGTCAACGCCGGATCCAGCGGCGAGACCTCCGCGGGTGCGTTGCGTCGCATCGATTGGCTCGTGCGGGAGCCGGTTGATGTTCTCGTGCTCGAGACGGGTGCGAACGATGGCCTTCGCGGCCTGTCGGTGGACTCGATGCGGGCGAACGTGCAGGCGATCATCGACCGCGTTCGGGCCACCTCTCCGAAGGCTCGAATCTTACTCGTGGGGATGGAGGCCCCGCCAAACCTCGGCCCTCGATATACGTCCGAATTTCGAAAGGTGTTTCCCGAGTTGGCGGAACGGAACGATGCAGTGCTTCTGCCGTTCCTGCTGGATGGCGTGGCGGCAGTGGACTCGTTGAATCAACCTGATGGAATCCACCCGAATGCGGCGGGGTCGCGGCGCGTGGCCGAGACCGTCTGGGCGGCGTTGCGGCGGCTTCTTTGAAGCCGCCGGGCCAAGGGCCAAGGGCCGCGGGCCAGGGGGAGGGTGAAGGGTCAACGGTAGCTCCGTTTTCCATTGACCCTCCCCATGGCCCCTGGCCCTTGGCCCCTGGCCCGCTCAACGGTAACTTTCAAGGCTACTTAACACTGGCGCCCTGTGGGGCGCCTTGCATTTCGGGGGCAGGGTCATGGCCATACCAGCAACGCAG
Source organism: Gemmatimonadaceae bacterium (assembly GCA_035765135.1). Classification (GTDB taxonomy): domain Bacteria; phylum Gemmatimonadota; class Gemmatimonadetes; order Gemmatimonadales; family Gemmatimonadaceae; genus JAICNG01. The sequence goes on from DASTYE010000232.1 coordinate 13,712, forward strand.
ATTCGACGCGGCATGGT
>DASTYE010000233.1:0-9121 GCA_035765135.1 Gemmatimonadaceae bacterium
GGGGTTGCCTAACGCGCCGATCAGCCGAACTCGAAGGCCCGGTGTCGCGCCGACATTTCGAAAGAGATGCGTCGCGGCGCCATTCTGAGTGATGGCCAAATCGAGTCGCCCGTCCTCGTCGAAGTCGGCGTAGGCGGCGCCGCGCTGCTCTCCGTAGAGCTCGAGCCCAGATTGATGAGCGGGCATCGGTGCGAGCGTGCCGGACCCGTCACCGATCAGCAACAGACTCCGACCAGCGTCGTATCGCGGCGTCACCACGTCCGTGGCGAAGAAGTTCTGGCTCAGGAACACGTCCTCCTTTCCGTCGCCATTGAAGTCGGCAATGCTCGCGCAGAAGGCCGGCGCCAGCTGGGCCTCGAGCGGCAGCGGTCGCGCCTCGAACCGATCGCCGCGGTTGAGGAAGAGCATGTGATCCATTGTCGTGGCACCGAGACGCACCGCGCGCGAAGCGTCCGGTCCGAGCAGCTGATCGACCGAGGCGTCCGCGTACGCTGCGAAGGTGCGGACGCGCTGCATCGAGCTGGGAAGCGCCTGGCCGAAGTGCTCGAATGTGGTGAGGGGCGCGACGGCGCCGATTCTGGGATCCTGCTGCGCGAGAAACGCTGCCGGGCGGGCACGCTCAGTGAAGAAACCGAAGTAGAGAAAGAGCGGCTGCTCCGCGGTTGCCCGGTAGTCGGTGTTACGCCCCCAACTGGTCGCGATGATGTCGAGGCGTCCATCGGCGTCGAGGTCGCCGGTCGCGAGCCCGTTCCACCGGCTATAGAGCCCGGCCAGCCCGCCCATCTCCGGAGCCGCGCGGAAGCGCCCACGCTCGTTCAGAAATATGCGAATCGTCCCCCACTCGACGGCCGCGAGCAGGTCTGTCCAGCCATCGCCGTTGATGTCGGCGAACGACGCCGCCGACACCATACCCATCCCGCTGAACAGAGGGTTGTTCGGCGCGTCGGCGACGAAACTCCCCCCGTCGTTGCGGTAGAGGTGCGAGGAAGGTGACATGGGATAGGCACCGGCGATGATCCGCGCACCAACGAACAGATCGAGGTCTCCGTCGGCGTCGTAGTCGCCGAGCGCCAGCGGGCCGACGCTGGCACTGTCGCCCGGCACGAGTGGCGTCATCCGCCCCGTGCTCACCGAATACGTGACCACGCGTGGAATCGTCAGTGCGGTGGACGGCGATGGCATCTCATAGCTGGCCATCCCGGCGATGACGACAGGCCCCTCGGCGCCGGGGGCGGCGAGAATAGTCGTTAGGTCTCCACGAGCGGCCGGAACGGGAGCCGGGGCACGGGTCAGCCGGCCGCGCTGATTGCGATACCAGGAGAGCGTACCAGTCCGCCCAGCGCCGATAATGAGATCCTCGGTTCCATTGCCATCGAGATCGGCCCACGCGATGCCCGGTCCCAGCTGACCGAACGCGTTAGGCACGGTCTGGCGCGCGAAATCGTCGAAGAACGGCTCGACGTGCGTGTGTCCGTCGAGTTGGCTCGAGACATCCTCGAAGAGCATGGCGGATGTCTCTCCGGTCGGCGCCGGTGACGACTTCGCGGTCTCCTGGGCGATCTCGTAGAGCCGATTCGGGACAGCGGCTTCGATGATCGTTCGCCGACCGTCGCGCCAGTCGACCTCGATCGTCACGGTCTTCGCGTCTCCCGTCGCGAAGGTGAGCATCGCGTCGGAGCTCGACAGATAGAGCCCGCCGGCGGTGACTTCGCGCTCCTGCCGCGGCACTGCGCCGCCAAGGATGCGCACGGTGCTGCCTATGCCGTATGTGTTCGGCGCGGCGCCGCGGAGCTGTACGGCAATTCGAGGGGCGGTGGCGTCGTTGCGCAGCACGGCGGCCGGCTTCCCCAGGCGGTTGATGACGACGTCGCGGTCGCCGTCCCCGTCGAGATCGGCGACCGCCATCCCGTGTGAAACGTCCTCGCCAAGATCGAAGCGCCACGCCCCGCTCGCATCCTCGAACGTCAGATCTCCGCGGTTGCGGAACGCGACGTTCGGCAGCGCGAGCGGCGGGAACTCGAACAGCATGCGCCGCCAGTCGATCTCATCGAGGCGGTCGCGCAGACGGCGCTGCGCATCACCATCCATTACGTCCCACAGGTGGCCCGTCCCGACGAGGATGTCTTCCCATCCGTCGAGATCGACATCGAGAAAGAGCGTGGACCACGACCAGCCCGACGCTCCAACGCCGGCGAATCGCGCGACCTCCGCGAAGGTGCCGTCGCCGCGGTTCAGCTGCAGGGTGTTCCGCTGCATCTGGAGACGCACCTCTCCCAGCCCCGGACGCTTCGGCACTGAGGTGTGCGTCGCGATCTGCGTCTTGAGGCGACGCGTGTCGCGGCTGAGCATGTCCACCTCGAAGAGGTCCGCGTCACCGTCCCGGTCCACGTCAGCGACGTCCACCGCCATCGACGAGTTGCTCGTGGATCGCATCGCGTACCACGGCATGAGGCGGAAGTGCCCCTTGCCATCGTTATGCCAGAACTGGTTGGGGTCCTCGAAGTCGTTGGCGACGTAGAGGTCGGGTGCGCGATCGCCGTCGAGATCGACGAAGGTGGCGGCGAGACCGAAGTCTTCCGGCTCCGCGGCCAGGGGTTCACCGCGCTCGTCGAGAAACCGCGGGTTCCCTGCGATCGGCTCGCGAACGAAGCGTCCCGCTCCGTCGTTGCGATAGAAGAAGTCCGGGTCGGCGCGCTGGACGAGGCTGACCCCGCCGAGGTCGGCCCGCTCGACGAGCGTGTAGTCGTTCCGGTGTTCTTCACGGACCTCGAGCCGTCCGCGTCCCACCTCGCGCACGATGCGATCGAAGGACCGCGCCTGAGGCGGCATCCGGTCGAGAGTCGTGTACGCCTTGTAATTCACGACGTACAGATCGAGATCCGCGTCGCCATCGACATCGGCGAGCGTGAGACTTTCGCTCCCGGCCGTCGATGCGAGACCGGATTCATCGGACGCGTCGGTGAAGCGACCTGATCCGTCGTTCAGGAAGAGGGTGTTCGGCCCTCCCAGTGCGAGAAGAATCAGGTCGAGATCCGCATCTCCATCGACGTCGGCAAGCGCGCACCCAGTGGAGTATCGGTCGGCGGCGGCGACGCCCGCGCTAGGCATCTCCGCGAAGCGCCACGCGCCGAGGTTGCGATAGAGGACGCTCGGTCCCGCGGTACGCGCGAGGAAGATGTCGTTCAGCCCGTCGCGGTCCACGTCGCCGAGGCATACGCCCGCGCCCTGAGCCAGAATCCGGTTTCGGACGAGAAGGGAATCGCTGAGGGTATTGATGAATCCGACATGGGTGCGGGACGAATCCAGGAGGGTAAACCCGGGTGACCCGCGGCGGGGAATGGCGAGCGTGCGCCAGCGGTAGCCGTTTGCCTCGTGCCAGCTCGTGTCGGGTGGTCGGCTACACGCCACGACAAGGAGCGCGAGGATCGCGATGCTCCACTGATCGTGTCGGCGCGCGCCTCGCGCATGGAGGTCGCGCATGCGGCGCAAATCTACGCCGCGGCCGCCGGGGCACAATGACGCAACAAGGAATGAGGACAAAGGACCGAGGAATTCGTTTGGATGCGCAGCAAGCTCATTGAACTCCTCGGTCCTTCGTTCTCGCTCCTCATTGGGGTCTGAGCGTCACTGGCACTGTCCGGCGAGCCATCCTCCGCTGAAGCCCGCGCGACAGAGGCCGGCTTTGATGTACGGACTGCGCCGCATGAGCCGCCAGACGAGATCGGAGCGCCAATTCTCGATCATGAGCAGGATCGGGCCCTGATCGATACCGAGGTAGTCGCCATCGAACCAGCCGAGGGCGGGGTCGACGCGGCCGTGCCGGAGCGGCAGCGTAGTTAGGCGCAGTGTCGGGTTGAACGCATCGAGGAATCCGTAGGTCGAGAAGAGCGCGTCCCCGAACGTGCGACGCATCGCCTTGAGCGCCGGCACCGTGATCTCGGGCGCGAAAGGGACCGAGCCGCCAGCCGCCGTCGGCACGAGCGTGCCGTCATCGAGGATGTATCCCGACCCGGCGCCGCGCGCGGCGTAGGTGCGGAACTGTCGCGAGCGTCCCTCGTAGACGATGGTCGTGTCGATCGGTCCATCGGACGCCGTGAGGCCCCAGAGCGAGTCGGAGTACATGCGCCACTGCCCGGGGTTGGCGATCGCGTAGGAGCGCTGCGAGTACGTGGCTCGGCGCGAGTTCTCGAAATAGTCGATGCCCCGCCCGCGCATGTATGCATCCTGGATGCCGCGAAAATCGATGAAGACGTGCGAGTACTGGTGTCCGAAGAGGGGAGGGAAGCCGAGGTGCGGCTGTCCCTGGAACGTCGTCCACTCATAGGTCGCGGTCCAGGCGGGCCAGGCAGCGGGGGGAACGGGATGCGTCGGCGAGCCTAACGCGAGGATGTACAGCAGCATCGCCTCGTTGTACCCCTTCCAGTCGAGCTGGTGGAATCCGGTCTCGGGGTGCCACCCCATCGACACGAGCGGCGCGCGGGGCGATGCCCACGGCCAGTCGATGCGTCGGTAGAGCGAATCCACGAGGGCGCGCACTTCGATCTCCCCCGCGTCGTTTCCGTCGAAGAATTCGCGACAGACGAGCGCGCCGGCAATGAGGAGCGCGGTGTCGATTGTCGACAGCTCCACCTGCTGGAAGCGGTGGCCCGTCTGCATGTCGAGAAAGTGGTAGAAGAAGCCCATGTGCCCGGCGATCCCGGACGTCGCCGGACCCTGCGGCGCGTTCCACAGGAATCGAAGCGTCGTGAGCACGCGATCGCGCGCCTGCGTGCGAGTGACCCATCCGCGCTCGACGCCGACGGGATAGGCGGCGAGGCCAAAGCCGATCGCGGCGACGCTCGAGAACGAGGGCGTCGGTGATCGATCGGGAACGAGCCCGTTCTGTGGGTTGGCGAGTTGCCAGAAGAAGCCGAAGGTCCGCGTCTGCACGGTGTCGAGGAACGGGTCGTCGCGCGAGACGGGGGAGGGGACTGGAACACCGCGAGGTGCAGCGCAAGCAGCGATCGCAAGAACACCCGAGATGAACAGTGGCATACGGCGTCGCCACGGTCGGGGTCTTTGCGATACGCCCTCCCATCGCTGTCGCAAAGCCGTTACGATCACGGGAATCGATGGGTTGCTTCCAACGCTGACCTTCAACGCTCGTTCGCGCATGTCCCCTCGACGGAAGAGTACGCTGGCGATTCGCCTGTCACTGGGAACGACGGTTCTCGGGGCCATCCCCGTGTGGGCGCAACCCGCTATCCTGCCGTCGTCCGCGCCGGAAGCGCTCGTTGCCCCGTCCGCATATTACCGGCATAGCATCTTCGACAATAGCCTCACCTCGGATCGGTATTACTTCAGCAGCGGAAGCGACGCGTCCTCGAGCGGCATCTCGCTCACCCGAGGCCGCCTCCCGGTCGATACGACGACGTTCCACAGCGCGCCTAACGCCTTGCGTCTGCAATGGTGGTCAGCGCCCCGCGGCTACTGGGAGGCCTCCGTCAGACCGCCACTCTGGCGCAACCGTGGGGATGCCTTCGACGGAACCGCGCTGATCTTCTGGGCCTACTCCCCGCGCGGGCTCACGGCGACGCAGCTTCCGCGCCTCCGGCTCCGCGATGGCCGTGGGCGACTGTCCTCGGCTCTGGCGCTGAGCGGTCACCTGCGCGCGCTCCCCTCCGCGCAGTGGGTCCGCATCGTCGTACCACTCGAGGCATTCCAGGCGGCCGAACCCGAATTCGAGGCGCGGCGCCTGGAGACGCTGTACTTCATGCAGGGTGCGGCCGACTCGGGCGGTCACGTTCTGCTCATCGACGACATCAAGATCGACAGCGCCGTGCCCGGCGATGCGGCAGCGCCCGCTGGCCCGACGGGGTTGCGCGCCGATGCAGCCGAGCGGCACGTGGACCTCACGTGGACGCGAAGCGCCGAGCCGGACATCGAGCACTACGTCGTCCAACGCTCCGACGATGACGGGAGGACCTTCCGGGATGTCGGCGTCCAACAGGCTGGATTCATTCGCTACAGCGACTGGGTCGGCGAACCAGGTCGCCATCTACACTACCGGATTGCTGCAGTCGATCGACGCGGCAACGTATCGTCCACGAGCCAGCGCGTCGCGGCGGTCACACGACCCTCGAGCGATGACGAGCTGATGACCATGGTACAAGCGGCGCACTTCCGGTACTACTGGGAGGGCGCGCACCCGATTGCCGGCCTCGCGCGCGAGAACATCCCGGGCGACGACGACCTCGTCGCTACCGGCGCGTCGGGCTTCGGAATCCTCGCCATCCTGGTTGGCGCCGAGCGTGGATTCATTACTCGTCAGGCGGCTACCGAGCGCCTTCTGCGGATCGCAACCTTCCTCGAGAAGGCGGACCGGTTTCACGGTGCCTGGCCGCACTTCCTCAACGGGCGAACGGGGAAGGTGATCCCCCTGTTCGGGGCGCACGACAACGGCGCCGATCTCGTCGAGACGGCGTTCCTCATGCAGGGGCTGCTGACCGCTCGCCAGTACTTCGCTGGCGCGAGCGAAGCCGAGCGCATCCTCCGGCGGAAGATCACCGCGCTCTGGGAAGGGATCGAGTGGAGATGGTTCCGCCGCACACCGGACGGCCCGTTCCTCTTCTGGCACTGGTCGCCGGATCATACCTGGCAGATCGATCACCCGCTCATCGGTTTCAACGAGACGATGATCGCGTACATCCTCGCGATCGCTTCGCCGACGCACCCAGTGCCGCCGAGCATGTATTACACGGGGTGGGCGAGCCAGTCGGAGCGCGGCATACGCTATCGGCAGGGTTGGGGGCAGACTACGGACGGTGACCATTACGCGAACGGACACAGCTATTACGGCATCGCGCTACCGGTCGGAGTGGGCGTCGGCGGGCCCCTGTTCTTCACTCACTACTCCTTCATGGGACTGGATCCGCGACAGCTGACCGACCGATGGACCAACTACTTCGCGAACAATCGTGCCCTGGCGCTCATCAATCACGCCTACGCCATCGCGAATCCCGGAGGATACCGCGGCTACGGTCCCGGTGCGTGGGGCCTAACGGCGAGTGATGATCCCTGGGGATACTCGGCACACGAGCCGAGAGTCGATCGCGACAACGGCACGATTGCTCCGACGGGAGCGCTCGGATCGTTCCCGTATGCACCCGAGGCCGCCATGGCCGCGCTCCGCCACTTCTACCGCGACCTCGGCGGGCAGATCTGGGGCGAATTCGGGTTCCGCGATGCCTTCAATGAGACTGAAGGATGGATCGCGCCGATCTACATGGGGCTGAACCAGGCTCCCGTCACGGTGATGATCGAGAATCACCGCAGCGGGTCCCCGTGGCGGTGGTTCATGGCGAACCCGGAAATGATGCGGGCGCTCGAGGGGATCAAGAGGGCGACGGAAGCACAACGGTGATTCGGTCGGGCGAGGGAAGGGGGTGAGGGGGCGAGATCAGGGCAGAGTTGACGAGGTGAGAGGACTCAACGGGAAGCGGGAAGAGGGACGAGGGAAGCGGGTGCTTTCTTCGATGAACACGTCAGTGGCGCGGTATGACTCCGCGGAGTAGAAGGGTGCCCGTCCCCCCTTCCCGCTTCCCTTCAGTGGCGCTCACCTCGTGGACTCTTCCCTGCGCCGGAGGGAAGGGAGCCTAACGCGTCACACACGGAAATCCGTCACTAATTGCAGCGACCAGCGAGCCAACCTCCCGTGAACCCGGCGCGACAGAGTCCGCGCACGATGTACTCGTTCTCCCGCATGAGGGACCAAACGAACCCCGTTCGGTGGTTCTCGATCATGAGCAGAATTGGTCCCTGATCGATGCCCAGATAGTCCACGTCGAACCACCCGACGCCCGGAACCGTCGTGCCCCTTTGAGCGAGACCCGGTTGCGTGAGGGTGAGATTGAAGGCGTCCCTGAATCCGTACTGCGCGTACAGGTTTCCACCGGTTCCATCACGCATCGCGCGCAGCGCCGGAATCGTCACCTCGGGGGCGAAGGGCACCGATCCCCCGACCGCGGTCGGCGCGATGGTGCCATCGTCGCGGATCTCGCCCGACGCCGCGCCGCGCGCCCAATAGTCGTGAAATTCCCGGCCTCGCCCGCCGATCGACGCCGTGAAATTACCGGGACCATCGCTCGCCGTGAGCCCCCAGAGCGTTGGCCCGTAGCCTTGCCAGCCTCCCGGGTTGTCGATCGCGTATGCTCGCTGGGCCAGTGTGGCACGACGGGAATTCTCGAAGTAGTCCATCCCGCGCGCTCGCATGTACGAGTCCTGAATTCCCCTGAAGTCGATCCACACGTGTGAATACTGATGACCGAAGAGCGGTCCGAAGTTGACGTGTGGTTGCCCGTAGAACTCGGCCCAACGATACGTGCTGGTGAACTCCTCCCACGACTCCGCCGGCAGCGGGCTGGTGGGGGAGCCTAACGCGAGCACGTACAGAAACATGGCCTCGTTGTAGCCATCGTAGTCGTGCGTGATGAAGCCGTTTTCTGGACGCCATCCCATCGAGATGGCGGGCGGCCGAACCGATGCCCACTGCCAGTCCACGCGCAGATAGATCGAGTCGGCGAGCGCGCGGATTTCCACTTCCGCGGGCTCATTCGCGTCGAAGTACTCCTGGGCAGCCAGCACGCCCATGAGGAGCAGGCCGGTGTCGATGGTAGAGAGCTCCACCTCCTGGAAGCGGTGGCCGGTCTCCATATCGAGAAAGTGATAGTAGAAGCCGCGATAGCCGGTCACCTGGGTCGCCTGGTCGCTTTGCGGGGAGCGCCAGAAGAAGCGGAGCGTTGCCAGGACTCGATCGGCCGCGGTGGACCGCGTCGTCCAGCCACGCTCGACACCCACGAGATATGCGGTAAGACCGAAGCCAACCGCCGCGACGCTCGAGAAGGATGGCGTCGGCCATCGGTCGGGGATCAGCTTCGTGGTCGCATTCGACGTTTCCCAGAAGAAACGGAACGTGCGCTCCTGCACCTCGCGCAGGAATGCGCTGTCCGACTGCGCCTGAGTGGTATCGGGTCGAACCGGCGCGGACGGCGAGGACGAGCAGGCGCCGAGCGTCGACGTAACAACCGCGGCCGCGAACAGCCTGCCGAAAAGGAGACGTCGCGCCGGCGAGAGCCGGCGCGAC
>DASTYE010000234.1:0-4795 GCA_035765135.1 Gemmatimonadaceae bacterium
CACGCGTCCGCCACGCGGTGCGACGCGGGCCGAGGGTCGCGGCCCACCGAACAACTTGCGCTTCCCGCGCTCGGCGAGCGCCTTCACCTCGCGGCTCCACTGGCGGATCACGCCGGCAAGCGGCCCATAGATCCGATACACATCGAGGTCGGGAACACACTGTCGCCGAAAGGAGCGAAGCTGACTGCGCTTTGGCATCGGGACTTCGGCAATTTGCTGCAGACTGCGCGCGGCCGCCTCGCCAACGAGGCGGCGCGCGAGCGTCGACAGCTCCTGCAGATCGACCCGCTCCGCGATCCAACGGAGCTCACGCAGGGTGTCCCCGCCGATGTACGACGTCACGAAAGCGCTCTTGATGCGGTCCCGCCAACGGAGCTTCAACGCGGCCCGAGCGACGAGGATGAGCATCTCCCCCTCGGGACTCGACACGAACACGCCATTCTCGTGATCGAAACGTCGGCCGACGAGAAGAACGGTCTCCCACGGTAGCCGATGACCCTTCAGGTATCGCGCGCCAAGCGTGAGCTGATAGTGGATGTGCAGGTGTGAGAGCCGGCCACTCTCCGGATCGAACCCGACGTAGTCCTCGATGCCCGGATAACCCTTCCCCGGCTTCGCCTGGAATCGCTTGAACCCCAGCTCCTCGAGCAGCAACGGCAGCGCGGTCGCGGACCGTTGATCGACGAGCAGATCCAGGTCGGTGAGCCCGAGCATGGACGCGCGGAGATGCTCGTTGCTCTTCCAGTGACAATACGTGATGCGCTCGGCGTGAAGGCGAGCGAACAAGGCGCGGAGCAGGGCAAGCGAGTGCGGGGTGGCGATCTCCCGCGGGGTCACCGTTTCCACCGAGATCATGCGCTCGGTTCCGTGCTCGCGACCGCCTTGTATGCGGACGATTTCGGAAGAGGCGTCCTCCGGGTCTTCACGAATTTCCGCAGCGCGCCCAGCATCCACTGTCCATCGGCGCCGAGGAACGCGGTTGGCGCCGACCATACCAGCAGGATCGACGTCACCGCGACTAGTGCTCCGGCCACGACGACGATTAGCGCCGAGGACGCATGCCACTGTCGCAGCGCGGTGGCGGCGACCCAAACGACCGGTGTCACGACCAGGGTGAGCGCGATCGGCGCGACGTGTGCGCGAGCGAAATCACGCCAGCGCATTTCCGCCACGTCGAGGCTGAGGTGCGCCATCAGAAAGAAGTTGACGGTCACGGCCGCCAGCACTCCCCACGACACGCCCGCGAGACCCCAGGTGCCGCCAGCCCACGCGCCCATCATAACGAGCACGGCGTACACGATCTGGCGCCACGCGCGTCGGTAGACGGCGCCGGTCGAGCGGGCGAGGGAGTCGCTCATCTTGTAGCTCGTGCGGAACAGCATCCCGATCGCGAGGATCTGGAACGGAAGCGTGACATCCGTCCATCGCGGACCAAGCACGAAGCGAATGACTTCCGGAGCGACGACCAGGAGAGCCCCGCTCACCGGAAGCACGATGAGCGCGATGAGCGCGACGCCGCGACGGTATGCGGCGGCCAGCCGTGGCTTGTCGGACTGGACCTTCGCCATCGCGGGAAAAAGCACCGCGTCAACGACCAGCCCGAAGCCGTGGGCCGGGGCCGCCATCAACTGATAGGCGCGACCGTAAATACCGAGCGCTGCCGGGCCCAGCACCCGGCCAACGACCAGGTTGTCTCCCTGCACCGCCAGATAGTTCGCGATCCTCGCGATGGTGAAGCCACCGCCAAAGTACATCAGCTCACGAAAGGCGCGGCGCTCGATTCGGACCCGAAGCGCGGGCGGCTGGCTGACGAGGAGCATGCCGGTCTTCAACAGCGACTGGCAGATGTGCGCGATGACGAGCGCCCAGATGCCAAGTCCACCAAGCGCCAGCCCGACTCCAACCGCGCCGTATCCCACGGCGTATGCGATTACATCGATGTTGGCGAGTCGGCGAAAGCGCAGCTCACGCTTGAGCAGCGATTCCGATACGGTCGCGAGACCTTGCAGCGGGAAGACCCAGGCGAGCACACGCAACACCTGCTCGATGCGGTTCTCCCTGAAGAAATCCGCGGCGAACGGTGCCGCCAACCAGATGACGCCACCGAGCAGCAATCCGAGTATGACTGATGAGGCCAGCGCCGTGTCGGTGTGCCGCTCCTCGAGCTGCGGCCGCTGGACGACGGCTGGCCCGAGCCCGAGGTGGGATACGATTCCGGAGAACCCGATGACGACCAGGGCGGCGCTGACGACGCCGAAGTCGGACGGATAGAGGACGCGCGCGAGTGCGGCGAGGACGGCGAGCTGGAGCGCAGCATGCGCCCCCTTTCCCCATGCCATCCACAGCATTCCCGAGATCGTGCGCCCAGTGAGGCTCTCGGCCGGCCGAACCTGGGACTTCTTCGACGGTTGATCGAAAGGCGCCAACTAGTGCGCTCCTCGCTGCGCCAACACCGCCGGCACGGTCCGCGCCAGAATGCTGAGGTCCTTGCCGAGACTCCACGTCTGCACGTATTCGAGCTCGAGCTCCGCGCGAGCTGGATACGCCACGCTGCTCCGGCCATTCACCTGCCACGCACCGGTAATTCCGGGCTTCAGCGAGAGGAAGAGCGGCTCTTCGTTGTCGTAGTGACGCAGCTCTTCGACGACGATCGGGCGTGGTCCGACGAGCGACATGTCACCGCGGAACACGTTCCAGAGCTGAGGCAGCTCATCGAGGCTCGTGCGCCGCAGGAAGCGGCCGAGGCGCGTGATGCGCTTATCGAGCTCTTCCGGCAGCTTGAAATCGTTCCTGACGTAGAGAGCGTGCAGCTCCGGATCGCTTCGGAGAAGCTCCTCGGCGTTCGTGTGCATCGACCGGAACTTGAGGCACTTGAAGACGCGCCCGTGCCGCCCGAGGCGCTTCTGTCCGAACACCGCCGGACCCGGACTCTCCAGGCGAACGGCGATCGCGAGCACTGCCATGAGCGGGCTGAGCAGCAGAAGCGCGACACCAGAACACACCAGGTCGAGCACGCGCTTGAGAATCAGCTGCTGGCCGCGAAGCGCGACGGCTCGCAGCTCGATGAACGGTTGCCCGCGCCGCCAGACCACAGCAGGCCTGACGCCCGCGAGCTCGAACGTGCGCGCGGCCGTCAGCAGACGACATTCAGCCGCGGTGACGGTCTTCACCACTCGCGCGAACGTGTGCTCATCCGCCTGCCCGCAGAAAACCACCGTGTCGACGTTCAGGTCGTGCAGCACGTCATCAAGCTGCTGGAATCGTCCGGCCGCCGTTCCGCACGGAGGGTCGTTCGTGTCGAGGAACCCTACGACCTTGAAGCCCTGCTTCTCCGTCATCGACGTCCGCCCCAGCATCTCGATGCAATCGGCTCCCGGACCGACGAGAAGCGTCCTGGCAGCCACGCGATCGAACGGGTTGTAGTGACGCGCAAGCACGTCGAGGACGACCCGCGCGCTCGACAGAGCCAGACCCAGCATCGCGACCGTGACGATGTACTGGCCGGCGACCAGCAGCGGTTGCTCCCAGAGCGGACCCCAGAGGACAAGTCCAACGGCGATAATGCAGGCCAGAAAGAGCCGGCTGGGATCGCGACGCCGATCTCCCTTACCGTAGTTCCCCGTTGCCGCGATCGAGACGAGCAACGCGACGGCAAATGACCATCCGCCAAGGAAGCCCTTTCGCAGAAATCCATTGACCGCCTCGAGCACCTCGGGACCGAGGATGGGGCGGCTGCGTGCCACGTTCACCAGGAGGCGAAGCGTCGCGAACGCGGCGAGATCGACGGCCACGAGGATGCCGACGCGGACGCCGGCGTTCCACAGGTGGCGTCGAATGTTCGTCGCTGCCTGCTTGTGGCGATCGTCGACAAGGGGGCGCGAGCTGCGCTCACGCGCGGTTCTGAGGGGAACTTCGACTTCGCTCGTCAACGACATGCGTGGGCCCTTTCGAGCATCGGTAAAGCCCACGTCATCCGGGGGTCGGATCAAGACAGGTGCTCCACTTTGGTCTCGCGACGGATTCACTTCCGGTCGTCGCGACGGTGTTCCGCGGCGGAGGGGAAAGAAAGCTTCGTGCCTTTGTCACAAGCGCGTAACGCGTCCGCAGAAGCACATAAGTCCGTGTAGCGTTTTCGATTGTTGAGTCATTGCCCAGGCAAAGTGTGGCGCCGACGACACACGAGAGCGACAATAATGAAAGAGGTCCCGAGGCAATGTCTGCCTCGGGACCTCTTGCTCCCGACAACCGTCGCGTTAGGCGGACTGCCCGGTAACCCGGCCCCCCACCACGGCTAGTGGCAGGTTCCCGTGCCGCTATCGGTGAACGTCTCTCCCGGCGTGGTCACGTACTGCCACTCGTAGCTGCCGGCATGCAGGGTGAGCTTCAGAACCCCGTACGCGTCGTCGTGAACCTCGCTGTTGGGAGCGGTCACAGTAGCCGCGCCGGTGCCATCGCCGCCGGTGCCGACGATGAACTGACGGATACCGGTCGCATCATCGCGAACGCCGTCTGGCGTCTGCGGGGCAAAACGTTCGTATCGATGCTGGTGCCCGTGAAGAACGATTTCCACACCCGCCGCATACAGCCGTTCCCACAACGGCCTCCGTGACGGCCGAACAACGGTCGACGAGGTATTCGAGTAGAACAGCGGCTGGTGCCAGATCGCCAGCGTGCAGCTCTTGGTGTTGTTCGCCAGGTCGTTGACCAACCAGGCGTCCTGCTCCGATCCGGCCTCGAAGGGGACGAAGGTCGAGTTGTCGTTCAGGACGATGATGTGCCAGTCACCAATGTCCAC
>DASTYE010000235.1:0-5858 GCA_035765135.1 Gemmatimonadaceae bacterium
GGCGACGATCCGCAGTCGCTCCAGGCCGTCATCGAGCGGGCAATGGCCCGCGGGGCCGGCGAGCTGCTCAGAAAGGGACTGGGCGATACGCCACCGACACCGCGCGACGCGGCGCTCGCCTCGGTGGCGCGGGCGCACGAGCGGCTCTCCCCCGAAAAGCTGGCGCGCTTGTTAGGCATCAGGCGCCGGACGCTCACCGAGCGTCTCGTGCGCGCCGGCTTCCCCGCCCCGCAGCGACTCATCGCGTGGGGGCGGCTCATCGTGGCGGCGCGATTGTTGGAGGATCCAGACCGCAAGGCCGATGCGATCGCGATGACGCTCGACTTCCCCTCGGGGAGCGCCTTCCGGAACATGTGCCAGCGATATCTTGGCGCGACGCCGCAGGAGATTCGCGCGCGCGGCGGCGCGGACTACGTGATCGCGGCCTTCCTCAGAGCGACCGGACGGGGGTCGCGCGTGCTCGAGCACACGCCGCGTACCACACCCCGTTCCCTCGACGTCGCGGTGTAGCGACGCGCCTAACGGCTCCGCTCAGTACGACGCCCAGTTGTCGGTCCAGGCGTTCTCGAGCGGGACCATTCCCTGGAACGGCTTGAGCGCGCGCGCCAGGATGCACGAGTTGTACTTGAACAACTTGGTGCCGTTCGCGATGGCGCTCGGTGGCACCGAGGTGCCAAGCTGCATGTTGAGCCCGGTGATCACCGCGCCATTGATCGAGTTTCCGCCGTTCGAGGTGAGAGTGCCTCCGGCCAGCACCAATCCGTCCCAGGACTGGCCACCGCCGATCGTGAAATTGTTGCTTACGATCAGTATGCCGCGCCCACTGTTGGGCAGCAACAAGTCTCCCGTGACCATGATGATCGGCCAGTAGCTCGTGTCGGCAAATGCGGCCGGGCCCGGGAACGTCGAAGGCGGCACGGTCACGGTCGGGGTCAGCGAGGTTCCGCTCAACACCCCCGCCCAGTCGACCCTCGCCGAATCATTCGACCCTGGCGGCATTCCCAGATCCTTGATGGGCGGGTTCCCGACCGGGATGGACGTACCGCCGGTCTGCACGTAGCCGGGCGAAGTGGGCACGGCCACCCCGCCGACCGACGGCAGCATGCCGCACTGGTCGACACCGGTGAACTCGCCAGAGCCGCCGTTCTTCTGAATGCCCGAAAGGCTCGTGAATGCGCCGGGGATGCTCAGATTCCCCGTCTCCCACTTGATGATCTGGCCCACCGTGCGTGTCGCGGCGGGGACGCCCGGTCTCGTGGGAATCGTACGCACGCCGGTCGCGCGCAGCGCGTACAGCCCCGGAATGCCGCCAGAGGACTGGCGAAGGCGCGTGACGACGATGTCGGTGTAGCCCCCGCTCTGCACGATCCGCAGCGACTCGGACGCCGCCGGCTCGTCAACGAACCCGAACGACGCGCGGTCCTCCAGGTAGCGCTCTCGCCCGGATTCGGCGAGGGCGAACGCCGCGACCTGCTCTTCCTGGTTGTCGACCACGTTCCGTTCGTTGGAGTTGAGCGTGAACGCCGCGGTCAGTGACAGCGCGAGGATGGTCATCAGCAGGATGACGATCGGCAGCGCGACGCCCCGGCGCCCCCTCGGCGACGGCACCGCGTGGCACCTAACGACAGAGCGCGAGATCATAGTCTGTTCCTGAAGAAGACCGAGGTCGTCAGCGGCGTGCGGCGCGGCGCTCCGAGAATGCGCGGAGAGGCTTCGCTCGCGCCGTTGAGCACGAGCTCGAACCCACGAATGTCGCCCAGCGGCGGGACCGCGTCCTGCGCGGTGGCGGCATTGAGCGCGTAGAAGCGGAACCGCGCCGTCGCATCGAACGGCGCGGCGAGCTCCTGGCGCTCACCGGTCGCGTCCACTCTCCGCCAGAGGGCAATCCGCCCAGGGATCGCCGCCGAGCCGCCGAACGAATAGGTGATGCGACGCGTCAGCATGATGACGGTTCCGGAGGCCACCCCGACCGGGAGGACGGGCATCAGCCCCACACGCTGAGCGATGGGCGTGATCCCCGCGCCGACGCACGTCCCCGGCACGGGTGGAACAATCGTGGCCCCCGCCTCGACGTAGTTGTAATTCCCGAGCCGCCCGCGCCAGGCGTAGCCGGTAAACCCGGGCTCGGCGAGAGCGGCGGAATCGGTGGGAAGCAGCGAGACCGTCGAGATACCGCTCGGCGACGCGCAGTAGACGCCGAACGCGTAGGGCACACGCAGCGTCACGCTGCTGGCGCTCGCCGCGACGACGCCCCCTTGCGCTTCGACCATGCGCATCTCGCTGAGCAGCACATTCAGCGCAGCACGCGAGACGGAACGCGCATTGCGACCCGCGCCTTGATGCTCGTAGAAGCGCGCGTGCGACGTGAGCATGCGCACGACCCCACCGCCAATGATCCCCAGCACGATGATCGTGACCAGGGCCTCGATGAGCGTGAAGCCGGCGCGGCGACGCGAGGTGTTCACGATCAAAACAGGTTGAGTGGGTGGAAGGCCTTCGGCTTCGTCCGCACCAGCACGGCGGTGTCGGGGCGAAGCACCGGGCTCGCCGGCGTCACCACGAACGTGACGCGACGGCGACGTACCGTCACGTCCTGGACCGAGATGCACTGCGTGCGCGGCAGCGGACCGGTCGAGAAGCTGGTGCAGCCGACCTGGCCGGGCAGCGAGTCGAATGGGAGCACTTCGAGACGGTTCACCTGCGCCGTGAGCACGCCCGCGCGCACGGTCGCGATTCCATTGAGGTGCGATCCGCGAGCGACCTGCGTCGTGAACGAGGCGATCGACGTCGTCACGATCGCGAAGACCGTCAGCGCGACGGCCACCTCGATCAGCGTGATACCGCGGCGTGAGCGGCGAATACGCATGCGCCTCATGGGACGACCCTCACGAGTCCCCCGCGCGTCATCGTGACCTGGCGCGAATAGCCGCCGAGCGAGAGCGTAATCTGCGCCGGGGACGTCGGGATCCCCTGTGGAAGCAGGTCCACCGTTGACGGCGATCCCGCGACCGACGCGAGCTTGAACTCCGTGGTCTGCCCGAGGCGGCGCCGCGAGATGAGCGTGCCGCTCGCGCGATCGATGAGCCGGATCTCCCTCGCCGAGCCGTCAATGACGACGCGAAGCGGGCGACGCTGACGACCCGCGAGCGACACCGCCTTTTCCAGCTCGCCGGCGACGACCTGGGCCGCACCGTTGACGCGGGAATGCGTGATGTCTCGCGCGAAATTCGGCGCCGCCATGCCCACCAGAATGGCGAGCATGGCCACCGTGACGAGCATCTCGATGAGGGAGAAGCCCGGCCGGCGTGGGTGGCGACGGTCAGAAGGGCGCATCATGCCGCGATTGTTAGGCAGATCACATACCGCTTTGGTCCCGGTAGGGCAAAGCGTTGTCCCGTAACGGGATGAGCCTTCGGGACACCCCGGGGGTCGGTCGAAATAGCCGGGCGTTCTGCAATCAGGTCGGGCAGAGTGCCATCCCGAAGGAGGGGCGAAGCAGCCGGAGTTTCTTCGGAGTCCCCGGCGGAGTCAGATCGTCTCGTCTCCCATGAGAACCGCCATGACCGCCTTCTGCACGTGAAGGCGGTTCTCGGCCTCGTCCCACACGCGACTCTGCTTGCCCTCGATCACCTCGGCCGCCACCTCCTCCCCGCGGTGAGCAGGAAGGCAGTGAAGAAAGATCGCGTTAGGCGCGGCGCGCTGCATGAGCGGCTGGTCCACGATGAAGCCTCGAAAGGCCTTGGCCCGCACGGCCTGCTCTTCCTCCTGTCCCATCGATGCCCACACGTCGGTGTTCACCACGTGCGCTCCCTCCGCCGCTTCCTTGGGGTCGCGGACGACCGTCACCTTCGCGGTGCCGCGCGCGCGCTCGATGAGCGCGGGATCGGGGTCGTACCCCTCCGGACAGGCGAGCACCAGCTCGAAGCCGAGGCGATAGGCCGCGTTGATCCACGAGTTCGCCATGTTGTTGCCGTCACCGATCCAGGCGATGCGCTTGCCATCCCATCCACCCAAGTGCTGCCTGACGGTGAGGAGGTCGGCGAGAACCTGGCATGGGTGCAGCCAGTCGGTGAGCCCGTTGATCACCGGCACGTCGGCGTACTTCGCCAGCTCCTCGATCTCGGCGTGCGCGAACGTGCGGATCATGATCCCGTCCACATACCGCGAGAGCACGCGCGCGGTGTCGGCGATCGGCTCGCCGCGCCCGAGCTGGACATCGCGCGGCGAGAGGAAGAGCGCGTGTCCCCCGAGCTGCCAGGCGCCGACCTCGAACGACACGCGCGTCCGCGTGGAGGACTTCATGAAGATCATCGCCAAAGATTTCCCGGCGAGGGGTTTCTTCGTGTAGCGGCCCTGCGACATCGCCTGCGCGAGATCGAAGAGTCGGCGCAACTCATCGGCGGAGAAATCGGGGATCGCGAGAAAGTCGCGATGTGCGCGATCGGGCATCGGACGGCGAATACGGAAAGCGGTATGCGGAGAGAAAGATCTGGAGTGCGGCCAGAAGGGGCGGAAGTTAGTCGAGAGCCGGCCCGTCGGGGGAGAGGCGCGTGACGACGCGCACCCGAAGACGGGCCGTGGCCCGTCCGGCCCCGCACTTGCGTTACGGCGCTTTGCGCACCATAACGGATCGAGCAGGGGCCATCGACCGCTTCGGGGGATGTATGAGGGCATCGTTCACGATCGTCGGCGTGCTGGCGCTCACGGTGGTAGTGCCACGTGCGGAAGCGCAGTCCCAATCGCGCATCAAGCTGGGTGCGGCATTCGGCCCCGGCTGGGAGACGCGCGGTGCGGGCGGACCATCCGGAACGCACTTCGCGCTGAGCGCGACGCTGAACCGCGGGAGCTCACGATTGAGCTATCGCCTCGAGACCATGCTCGATGATGATGAGGAGTCGCGTCGTGGCGCCGAGTCGAGCATCAGGCTCCACCGCCATGCGACCTTCGCGCTGACCGTGAGCGCGGAGCGCCGCTTCTCGAAGCAGCCGACCGGCGCGTATGCCATCGGTGGTGTCGGGCTCTACCATCAGTGGAACGAGATGATCCAGCGCGAGCCGGATGCGGCCGAGGAGCGCATGGGCCTCTGGTCGAACGCGCGCCCCGGCGTGAACGTCGGACTGGGCTACACGTTCACGCTGCGCGGGCAGGAGATGTTCATCGAGTCACGCTACCACACCACCGGATTCGAGTCGCGGATTCCGATCTCGATCGGGGTGCGAATCTAGGAGGCTCGAGGGCTCGGGCGTCTCGGGGTGCTCGGAGATCCGAGCACCTTTTTTTTCGGCGTCGCTACAGGATGTATTTCCGGAGGTCCTCGTCCTCCACGATCGATCGCAGCCGGTCACGCACGGTGGCTTCGTCGATGACGATGTGCTTCACCGGCCGATCGGGAAGCTCGTAGAGCACATCTTCCAGCAGCGTCGTCATCACGGTGTGCAGCCGCCGGGCGCCAATGTTCTCCATGCGCTCGTTCACCGTCGCCGCGATGCGCGCGACTTCGCGGATTCCGTCGTCGCGGAAGTCGAGCGTCGCTCCCTCCGCCTCGACGAGCGCCACGTACTGCTTGATGAGCGCGTTCTCCGGCTCGGTGAGGATGCGCACGAAGTCGGCTTCGGTGAGCGGCTTGAGCTCCACGCGGATCGGGAAACGTCCCTGCAGCTCGGGGATGAGATCGCTGGGCTTCGAGACGTGGAACGCTCCGGCCGCGACGAACAGGACGTGGTCCGTCTTCACCATCCCGTACTTCGTCTGCACGTTGGATCCTTCGACGATCGGCAGGAGATCGCGCTGCACGCCCTCGCGTGACACGTCCGGTCCGTGGGACTGTCCGCGCTCGCCGGCGATCTTGTCTATCTCGT
>DASTYE010000236.1:0-3324 GCA_035765135.1 Gemmatimonadaceae bacterium
CACGCGAACAAGCCGTACGACATGCACGACGTCATTCGGCGCGTCGTCGATGACGGCGAGTTCTACGAAGTGCATCGCGACTACGCGCAGAATATCCTGTGCGGATTCGCGCACCTCGGCGGGCACAGTGTTGGGATCGTCGCGAACCAGCCCGCGGTGCTCGCGGGCGTGCTCGACATCGCCGCCTCGCTCAAGGGCGCACGCTTCATTCGCTTTTGCGACGCGTTCAACATTCCGCTGCTGACGTTCGAGGATGTTCCCGGCTTTCTCCCGGGCGTCGCGCAGGAGCACGGTGGCATCATCAAGCATGGCGCCAAGCTGCTCTACGCCTTCTGCGAGGCAACCGTCCCCAAGCTGACGGTCATCACTCGTAAGGCATACGGCGGGGCGTACGACGTCATGTCATCCAAGCACATCCGCGGTGACTTCAACGTCGCGTGGCCCACGGCCGAGATCGCCGTCATGGGCCCCAAGGGGGCGGTGGAGATCCTGAATCGCAGGGAGATCGCGGCCAGCAGCAACCCGGAAGGCGAAACGGAGCGGCGCATGGAGGAGTACCGCGCGAAGTTCGCGCACCCGTACATCGCCGCCGGCCGTGGCTTCGTGGATGACATCATTGATCCGCGCGACACGCGTCCGCGTCTCATCGATGCGCTCGAGACGCTTCGCGCCAAGCGCGATCAGAATCCCCCGAAGAAGCACGGCAACATTCCCCTCTGATGCCACGTCCCAGCACGACCCTGCGCCTCGGCGACGTTGCCCCCGACTTTCAGCTTCGTGACGCGGCGTCGGGCGCAACCCGGTCGTTGAACGAACTGCTCGCGGGGAAGCGGGGGCTCCTCGTGGTCTTCCACCGTGGAATGTGGTGACCGAACTGCCGGGGGCAGCTCGGTGAGCTGCGCGATGGCTACGAGAGGATGCGCGAGCGGAGCATCGGTGTGGTGGTGATTCTCGGCCAGCGCTGCTCGGCGATCGCGGAGCGCATGGCGAAGACCTCGGCGACCCTTCCGTTTCCGGTTCTCTGCGACGAGAGCCGCGGCGTCATCAAGCGCTACGGCGTATGGCATCCCATTGGCCTCGACGCCTTCAACATCGCTCGCCCGGCGTCGTTCCTTGTCGACGGTAAAACCCGCGCCGTCCGATACATGTTCGTCGGGTCCACGCAATTCGAGCGCGCGGATCTCGACACGATACTCGGCGCGGCGGACGGAGCGATTACGAAATGAGGAACGAGCATCAAGGACCGAGGAATTCCATGGGCTGTGCATTCACTCCAAAACATATTCCTCGGTCCTTGGTGCTCGTTCCTCATTTCGTAATCAAGAGGGGCCCGAGCATCGATGTTTAGGAAGGTCCTGATCGCCAACAGAGGAGAGATCGCTCTCCGTATCATCCGCGCGTGCCGCGAGCTGGGCATTCGCACGGTCGCCGTCTACAGCGATCCCGACGCGATGGCGCCGCACGTTCGTGAGGCGGACGAAGCGGTGCACATTGGCGCGGCGCCATCTACCGAGAGCTATCTCCGGGGCGACCGCATCATCGATGCCGGGCGACAAACGGGGGCGGAGGCCATTCACCCCGGCTACGGTTTTCTGGCGGAGCGCGAGTGGTTCTCCAAGGCTGTTCGCGATGCGGGACTCGTCTTCATCGGACCACCCCCGGAGGCGATCGCGGCAATGGGGAGCAAGACGGCGGCGCGACAGCTCGCGGTGAAGGCCGGCGTCCCCGTGGTTCCGGGCACGAGCGAACCGCTGCGTGACGTGGATGAAGCCAGGAAGCTGGCCGGGACGTTCGGCTATCCCGTTCTGCTCAAGGCCGCCGCCGGCGGAGGAGGAAAAGGGATGCGCGTCGTGGCACGCGAGGACGACCTGTCGGGAGCGCTCGACGCCGCGCGCCGTGAAGCCCGAAACGCCTTCGGCGACGACGCCGTGTACATCGAGAAGTACCTTGCCGGCCCTCGACACGTCGAGATTCAGATCATCGCCGATCAGCACGGCACGGTGCTATCCCTCGGCGAGCGCGAATGCTCGGTTCAGCGCCGCCATCAGAAAATGATCGAGGAGGCGCCGAGCGTCGCGGTGACGCCCGACCTGCGACGCCGCATGGGCGCGACGGCGGTAGAAGCCGCGCGTGCGGCAGGCTATGTGAACGCAGGCACCTGCGAGTTCCTCCTCGATCGGGATGGGGCGTTCTACTTCCTCGAGATGAACACGCGCCTGCAGGTCGAGCATCCGGTGACCGAGCTCGTGACCGGGATCGACATCGTGCAGTGGCAGTTGCGCATAGCCGCCGGCGAGCGGTTGCCGTTCCGGCAGGAGGAGATCGAGCCAAACGGCTGGGCAATCGAGTGCCGCATAACGAGTGAGGATCCGGCGCACGGCTTTCTTCCATCGACTGGCCGCATTCGCTACGTGCGCATTCCCGGTGGGCCCGGGGTCCGGTGGGATGGAGGCATTGGCATCGGCAGCGAGATCGGACTGCATTACGACCCAATGCTGGCGAAGCTGATCGTGTGGGCCCCCACTCGCGACGCGGCCATCGCGCGCATGCATCGCGCGCTCCTGGAGTTGACGATCGACGGGGTCGCGACCTCGAGGGATTTTCATCTTCGCGTCATGGAGGATGCGGAATTCCGGCGCGGGGACATCGACATCCAGTGGCTCGAGCGGCGTCTCGATTCCCTGACGCGCGTTCCTCCGCCGTCGGAAGGAGCCACCGTCGCCGCCATCGCGGCGATGCTGCTCGCCGAGCGGGACCAGCGTGCGCCGGCAATCTCCACGAGCGGATTGGGACCGAGCGGGGCCGCTGCCGACGAGAGCGGCTGGCTTCATGCCGCGCGGCGCGATGGGCTGCGCGCGCGGTGATGACAGCCGCCGAGGTGACGATCGAGTCCATCGCCGCCGGGGGAGACGGCGTGGGTCGTGTGGACGGACGCGTCGTGTTCGTGCCGCGGTCCGCGCCGGGCGACGTCGGGCTTCTGGAGATGCCGGCGACAGGACGTTTCGCACGAGCGGAGTTCCGGGAGCTGCGAGCGCCGTCGCCGCTGCGCGTCCAGCCGTCCTGCATGCACTACGTGGTCGACCGATGCGGTGGATGCCAGCTGCAGCACCTCGCGTACGAGGCGCAGCTCGAGGCAAAAGGGCTGATCGTTCGCGACGCGATGCAGCGCATCGGACGGCGCACCATCGACGTACCGCTCGTTAGGGCGAGTCCGCTTCAGTGGCGCTATCGGCGGAAGCTGACCCTCGCGCTGCGGCGTCGCCGAGGGGGGTGGATCGCCGGGCTGCACCCTTTCTACGACGCGCGGCGCGTCTTCTCCCTCGA
>DASTYE010000237.1:0-6113 GCA_035765135.1 Gemmatimonadaceae bacterium
GTGGGAGGGAAGCGATCCCGGTGTGGCGCGGCACGATGGAGCTGCGCGGGTGAGGGTCTCGAAGAATAACCGGTGCACCATGGTGATGTTGGTCACCGGCCGATCGTTCCGCGGCGCGTGCTCGACGGGTACGCATAATGCCACGAAAAAGGTGCCTGTGGATGACGTCGTGTCCACAATGGAAAGCGGGCTACGAACCACGGGAGCGAGAAATGGGACTTTTCGACAAGGACCCCAAGGAGGAGAAGCGCGCCGACAAGCCAAAGGCCGACTTCTCCAACGTTCAGGGCGGAAGCTCCAGCACAGCACCTCGCACGGACGTGGAAGTGCGCAACTACACCGTCGTCGCTGGTGACAGCCTCTCGAAGATCGCGAAGCGTGAGTACGGCGATGCGCAGAAGTGGCGGCAGATCTACGAAGCGAATCGCGATCAGATCAAGGATCCCGACCTGATCTATCCGGGTCAGGTGCTCACCATCCCCGCTGAGAAGTGAGGAACCAATCCATGAGGAGAACGCTGAGCAGCACCCTGCTGACCGGGGCGTGCTTCGCGCTCGCGCTGACCGCGTCCGCGTGCAAGGAGCGCGCGGACGACGCGAGCACTACCACCTCGGGCGGCGCAGTCGCTGAGGCGCCATCGCTCGAGGTCGTTGAAGTCGATTTGGGGAAGGGCATTCAGACCGACAGGACGATTCGTGACAAAACGGACGAGTTCGCTCAGCGTGACTCGATCTACGCCTCGATCCGCACCAGAGGCTCGGCCGAAAATGCGACGCTCACGGCACGGTGGACCTATCAGGACGGCCAGGTCGTGGACGAGCGTACCGAAACGATTTCGCCGACCGGCGAGACCAACACCGAGTTCCACATTTCGCAGGCGGGTGGGCTCGCGAAGGGAAACTACACGCTGGTCGTCTTGCTGAACGGCTCTGAAGTCCAGCGGAAGGAGTTCGAGGTCAAGTAGCTGGAACGGCAAAGAGGAACGAGGACGAAGGACCGAGGAATTCGACTGGGAGCGGCTTGTCACCCAATCGAGTTCCTCGGTCCTTGGTCGTCGTTCCTCGTTTGTCGTTGACCGTTACACAGTCTTGACTCCGCAGGCCGCCTGATGTTTAGTTCAGGCATGAACCGTCCCGTCGTTGAGAGCCAGCCGGTGATGTTCCCGCTTCTTCAGGCGGCTCACGCACTCGAGCATCGGCTCGAAACAGCTCTCGCCGGTGTCGGTCTGTCGATGGCGAAGTTCAAGGTCGTCTCGCAGCTTGCTGACGCTGGCGAATCGTTGCCACTCAGCGAGCTCGCCTCGCGGCAGAGCTGTGTCCGCTCGAACATGACGCAGCTGATCGACCGCATGGAGGCGGACGGTCTGGTTCGCCGTGTCGACGACCCGACCGATCGACGCAGCGTGCGCGCCGCGATCACCCCGCTGGGCCAGGAGCGCGCGGAAGCGGGCGCCCGCCTCATCCAGCAGGTCGAAGACGAGCTCGCGGCGACGATCCCGCTCGACGACCGTGCCGTTCTCATCCGCCTCTTCGGGGGGCTGAAGTAGTTTTTTTGGAACAATGCTTCATATGTGAACGTTACTCCTTCGAACAATACAGGTGTGTGAGACACAACCAGCATTGTACGGAGGAACGGTACCATGTCACGCTCAGCTGTCTCTGCTTTTCTCGCCGGCCTTGCTCTGATCGCCGCCTTCACCGCGCGCGCACTCGAGGCCCAGGCGCCCAACTCCAGCAGCTTCGAGATCCGGCCATACGTCGGCGCCTACCTGCCGACTGGTGACCAGCGCGACCTTCTGAAGGACGCGGTATTCGCCGGCGCACAGGCCTCGTATCGTGTCATTCCGGCCCTCGCGATCACGGCGACGCTCGGGTGGTCACCCACTGAGGAGCGCCTCGGCGCCCGCCAGAAGGTCGACATCTTCCAGTACGATCTCGGAGCTGAGCTCCGTGGCGCGGGTTGGGTGGAGCGCGAGTCGTGGGACTTCACGCCGTTCGTCGGGCTCGGCGCTGGAGGTCGCACGTACGACTATCGTGACCTCGACGTCGATGCGAAGACGAACGTCGCCGGGTACGGTGCACTGGGCGGCGAGTTCGGCTTCGGCCGTCTGGGCCTTCGCATCGAGGGACGGGACTATCTCTCGCGATTCAAGCCCCTTACCGGCACCGGTGATACGGAAACCCGGAACGATGTCTCGGTCGCTGCGGGGCTGACGATTCGCTTTTAGTTCGAGGTCGTCGAGGTCGTCGAGGTCGTGGAGGTGATCGAGGTGACTTCATCGATCCTCTTCAGCTTCACCTCGACAACCTCGACGACCTCGACTACCTCGGCCTCAACAGGGCGTCGAGGCGCCCCTGAAGTTTCTGGCGCTCTTCGTCGAGGCGGGTTCTGGCTTCCGCGACCCGGCGCTCGGATTCGGCGCGGAGCTCCCCAACACGCGCGCGAACCGGCGCCGTTCGCTCGGCGACGATGCGGTCTACCTCGGCGCGAACACGGGTTTCGGCGCGGGCGATCTCTTCGCCCGCCACCTCACGAACCCGTGCGGCGACCGCGCGATCGAGATTGGAGCTGATCGCGATCGCTGGCGCCCGAACAGGCCCGGTGACGTTCGCGGTGACTTCCAGCTCACTCAAGCCGCTGACGACGCGCGTCACGAGCGCCTCGAGCGCATTCATCTCGCGCGCTCGCCCGGAGTCGGGAAGCCAT
Organism: Gemmatimonadaceae bacterium; assembly: GCA_035765135.1. Lineage (GTDB taxonomy): Bacteria > Gemmatimonadota > Gemmatimonadetes > Gemmatimonadales > Gemmatimonadaceae > JAICNG01. The sequence continues at coordinate 2,707 of DASTYE010000237.1, forward strand.
CGTACGCTCGACGAGCGGACGGTGAAGCGAGCGGCGACACGATCCCCGTTCTTCACGAAATCGAGACGACTCGTTCCCGTTCCGGGCTCGACTCGCAAGGGTAGTCCGGGCAGCGCGAAGCCGGGAATCGCGATGCCGCTCCCGGTCGCGAGAATGGAGTCACGCATCCGGCCGCCGACATGGTCGATCACGGCGTTGAGCTGGAGCGTGCCGATCGTGGTGCCCGCCGCATCCCGTTGCGCCGAGAAGCGTAGCGGGCGACCGACGAGCGCCGGCATCGTCGTTAGGTCGGTCAGCCGCGCCGTATAGCTTCCCCGCGCCGCTCCTTCACCGAGAGCGAAATCGATCTCGCCCACCTGAAGGTGGAAATCGGGATACGTCCGTACCTTGGGAAAGGCCACGGTCGCGCCCGCGGCGCGCAGCCGCTCCGGTCCTTGCTGCGGCCGCGGCCGAAGTCCCGGAGGCATGTACTTCTGCGCGAGCTCCGCCCAGTACACCACCTGCTGGTACCGGTCGAGCGTGACTGGACCAAACAGAGCGCCGCCGATCTCGGGCCCCTCGAGAGAGGGAAGCTTCAACAGCCCGCGCGCGAACGCGTAGTCCGCGCGTCGCGCATCATCGAGCGCTCCCAGGCTTCGGTCGAGAGTGGCGACACCGGCTCGCGCATCGCGATGTAGCGCTTCGACGCGCTGCTTCGCCTCCTCGATCTCCCGAACCACCCGACGGACATCGGCAACCGCGCGACGCGTTCCGTCGATGCCGAGCGTACGCGGACTGGCGCCAGCGAGCCGCGTGACGAGCGCCTCCGAGGAGTCGAACGTCTCGCGCAACGCGAGTCCACGCCACTGCGTCTCGAGCGCCGTTCGCACCGAGTCCGCGCGGGCCGCCAGTGCCGTCGCTGCGCGAACGGTCCCGAGCTGCGACGGATCGACCGCGATCTGCCGAATGGTATCGATGGGCGTGAGCGCGAGCACGGGGTGCCGGTACTTCGCTGCCCACTCCCGGAGCCCGCGCAGCGTTGTCGCGGCGAAGCCGTTGTCGCCGATGCGTCGTGCCGGCTCATCGCGAGCCGTTCCCAATCGCACGCCGCCGACGGAGAAACGACGGATGACGAGCTTCTTCTCCAGCAGCGGCACCGGGTCCAGCTCGACGCGGATCCGTTCCGCGGCGACGACGTTGCGGCGCAGGTCGAACGGATCGGCGATCGCCAATCCTCGGAGCTCGATCGAGCTCTCCCCTTCGCGCACCTCGAGCGACGCGATGTCCACCTGCGTGCCGAGCGCCTTGGTCGCCGCCTCGGACGCCGTCTGCCTAACTACACGGTCGCCCAGCAAGAGCCAGAAGGCGCCGAGGAGAAGGAGGACGAGCCCCAGGGGAATGAGCCCCTGCCAGCGCACGAGCCGTTTTCGCTCGCGGCGCGGTCGCTCTTCCTCCGGCGCGCCGGCGGTCTCCGGCGTGTACGACGCGCCCCGGCTCGCGCGGTCAGTCGGCACGGAACCAGGTGTAGACATTGTACGCCCTGGAGGCGGTGACAGCCTGGTAGAACCGCGAGCGACGCACGCGCTCGCCGACGGTGGCGCGATAGCGCGATACCGCGTAGCGAGCGGCGAAGAAGATCGGGAGCGACAGCGCCAGCCACGCGACGAAACTCCCGAGGACGATCGTGTTGTTGAAGTTCGTGTATGGAACGACCGGTGTGTTGAACGCCGCCGTCCACGTCGACGTCAAGGCGGGGGTTTCCAGGAGCAGGCGTCGCCCAATGTCGTGGAACACCGGATCCAGCAGAAATCCAACCGGGAGAAAGAGTGCCCAGCCGAGCATCGCTCCCCCGAACGACACGTTCAGCACCATGATGATCGCGAGAATGACCAGGTTGTGAACATTCATGAGCGGCGTGAGCCCGAGCACCGCTCCGAGCGCTATCCCCGCGGCCACCTGTCCCGGTGTACCCTCGGAGTGCAGCGTCTTGATGAGCGATTGGAGAAGCTTGAGGAGGGTCAGCATGGAAATCGGTCGATGCGAAGGCGCGTATGCGTTGACTGCCACGGCGTGCCTTCTGTCACAGTACGATGTCGGCGCGAGTCCGGGTAAGGGATGCGGGCTGACGAGACCCTCGGTATTATCAGAGCACCTCCTACCGCCTACCGAATGAAGCATGCTTCCCTTCGCGTCGCTCTCGCGACGATCGTCCCCGCCGCCGTCGCGCTGTCCGTCGGCTGTGCGTCCTCTCAATCACCGGCGGCCTCGACGGCCATCGGCAACGTCCTGCCCGGCATTGAAGTACTGCTTCGTGACTCCCTGCGCCTCGTGTCGGGGAAGCGGGTGGGGCTCATTACCAACCACTCCGGAAAGGACCGCGCGGGGACGAGCACCATCGACCTGCTGCACAAGGCGCCTGGCGTTCAGCTGACGGCGCTTTTCGCTCCCGAGCACGGCCTGCGCGGGGCCGCCGAAGCGGGCGTGCACATCTCCTCGACGGTGGACTCGGCCACAGGCGTCCCGATCTATTCGCTGTACGGTGAGACGCGGGTACCATCGCCCCAGATGCTCGAGAATGTCGACGTGCTCGTCTACGATATTCAGGACGTCGGCGCGCGCGTCTACACGTATCAGTGGACGATGGTCCTTGCCGCCGAAGCGGCGGCGAAGGTCGGCAAACCGTTCATTGTGCTCGATCGACCCAACCCGGTTCGCGCCGACCGCGTGGAGGGTGGACTGTTGCGTCCACAATTCGCCTCGTTCGTCGGGCTGCACCCGGTACCGATGCGTTACGGCCTAACGGCCGGCGAGTTGCTGACATACCTGGTTGGAACGGGGTTGGTGAAAGCGACCGTCACCGTCGTCCCGATGGCCAACTACCGTCGTGACATGTGGTGGGAAGCGACGGGCATCCCGTGGGTTCGCCCCTCGCCCAATCTGCGCGACGTAGACGCGACGATCCTCTACACGGGAACGGTGTTCTTCGAGGGAACGAACCTCAGTGAGGGGCGCGGCACCGACCGACCGTTCCGGCTCGTGGGCGCCCCATGGCTCACCGATGCCGGCCGCATCGCGCGCGAGCTGAATGCGCAGCGAATGCCCGGTGTCCGTTTCGACTCCACCTCGCGAACGATCGCCGAGGGGCAGAAGCATGCCGGCCTCACGATTCCGATGATCGAAGTCGTCATCCTCGATCGAGACCGGGTGCGTCCAGTGGCTGTCGGCGCCCGCATGCTGCAGACGATCCGCGCGCGCCATCCCGCCGAATGGCAGTGGCGCATCGGATCGATCGATCGTCTCTCCGGCGGGAGTGATCTGCGGGCGGCGGTCGAGGCCGGGACCGTCGACCAGCTGCTGGCACAGTGGGACCTCGAGGCGCGTGACTTCGCGACGCGGCGGGAGCCGTACCTGATCTACCGGTGAGGTGA
>DASTYE010000238.1:0-12273 GCA_035765135.1 Gemmatimonadaceae bacterium
TACGAGGAGCTCGCGCGCGAAGGACAGTACAACCTTCGCAACTACGTGATGATCGCGAGCGATGACGCCAACCTCGATCATTACCTCAAGCGCGGACCGCAGAGCGCGCTGCACGACGGACGCGTCTGGATTCGCGCCATCAAGATCAGCGCCGACGGCGCCCTCGGCTCCCGCGGTGCGGCGCTGCTCGAGCCGTACAGCGATTCGCCCGAGCACTCCGGGCTCGTGACGACGCCGCGGGAGCGCATCGAGCAGGTCGCGGTGCGCGCGCTTCGCGGCGGCTTCCAGCTCAACGTGCACGCCATTGGCGACCGCGCCAATCGCATCGTGCTCGACGCATTCGAGTCGGCGTTAGGCACTGTTCCGACGGCGGACCACCGCTTCCGGATCGAGCACGCGCAGATCCTCAATTACGCCGACATTCCGCGCTTCGCCGAGCTCGACGTCATCCCTTCGATGCAGGCGAGCCACCAGACGAGCGACATGTACTGGGCTGGGAACCGACTCGGCCCCACGCGTCTGCTGGGCGCGTACGCCTGGCGCGCTCTGCTGGCGACGGGCGTCATCATTCCGAACGGAAGTGATTTCCCGGTGGAGAAGGTGAACCCGCTGATTTCCTTCCACTCATCGATCTCGCGGCAGGACGAGAACAACTACCCGACCGGTGGGTGGTTCGCCGAGCAGCGCATGACGCGTGAGGAGGCGTTGAAGTCGATGACACTCTGGCCGGCCATTGCCGCCTTTCAGGAGACCGAGCTGGGGTCACTGTCACCGGGAAAGCTCGCTGACTTCGTCGTGCTCGATCAGGACATCATGACAGTTGCCCCGGAACGCATTCTGTCGACGCGCGTCGTCGCAACCTACCTCGCGGGACGGCCCGTTTACGAGCGCTCGCCGTCGCCGTCGATGACTCGCGCGGAGGGTGCTCCGTGACCGCACCAACCCCTTCGACGACCCCGCCGACCCTGCTCCAGAGCATCCGCCTGGCGATTCTCGTCGGGGCGCTGTTCTTCGGAGGCGCCATCTGGTGGCTTCGTCGCGAGTCTCCGCCGCCACACCCCGCCGACCTCGGTGCGCTTCGATTCGCGGGATACGGGCTCTGGGTGGTCGTGCTCATCGTCCTGGCATTCGTTCGCGGCGTGTTCACCAAGGCCAGCATGTATGCGCGACGCTCCGCGCTGCTGATCATCGCATGGGCAGCGGCGGAGAGTCTCGCCCTGTTCGGGGGTGTCGTCTGGTTTCTTCACGGCGACTCGCGCTGGTACGCTGCCGGCATGCTGTTCATGCTCGCCGTCTTCATTCTCTTCCCCGTCGTGCGCGACTAGGGTGCGGGTCGTCTCCCTCCTGCCGTCGGCGACCGAAATCGTCGCCGCGCTGGGGGCGCTGGATCAGCTGCTCGGAGTCACGCATGCCTGTGACTATCCGCCGCAGGTCGCTGCGCTCCCCCGCCTGACGAGTACGCACGTGATTGCGGCGGCCGCTCCCGCGGTCATCGATCGCGACGTGCGTGCGGCCGTCGAGCGTGGCGCGCCGCTCTACGATGTGGACGAGACGTTGCTCGCCTCGCTGCGGCCGGATGTGATCGTGACGCAGGCGCTGTGCGATGTGTGCGCGGTGCGCGAAACCGACGTTCGCGCGATCGCACAGCGGATGGCTCCATCACCGACGATCGTGACGCTCTCCGGTACATCGATCGATGGGATCATCGCCGACATCGAGCGCGTGGCGTCGGCGCTGGGGCTGGCTGACGAGGCCGAGGAGCTGGTGCCGGGGATGCGTGCGCGCCTGCGCTCGGTTCACGAGCGGCTGCGTGCCGCGCGAGCGCCGCGGCCGCGCGTCACGGTGCTCGAGTGGACGGATCCGCTGTTCGCCGGCGGCCACTGGGTGCCCGAGATGGTCCACCGCGCCGGCGGCGTCGACACTCTCGCGACGGCCGGGCAACATTCCCGAATGGTCACGAGGGACGACGTCGCAGCTGCGGCTCCCGACGTCATTCTGTTTGCGCCCTGTGGTTACGACCTCGCGAGCGCCACTCGTGAGGCATCGAGCCTGCTGGCGAGTGATGACTGGACATGGGCGCACGAGCGGGCGGTCTGGGCGCTCGATGCGAACTCCCTCACGAGTCGTCCGGGACCGCGCGTGATCGACGGTGTGGAAACGATCGCCGCAGTGCTGCACCCATCGCTCTTCGGATCGCCTGCGTCCGATCGCGCGTTGCGGCTCATCTAAGCCTAACGGGGATAGCCTTGCTGGCATCAAGAACCGAGGGGTTCATCACGGATGACACGGATTGTACGGAAGATGCCGAATCGCTCCCAGGTGCATTGAACCCTCCGGGCGCAGGTCCAAAGCAGCTTTTGTTGTCGCGTGGGGAAGGTTTAATGCACCCGGAGCGGATCCGGATGGTTCAGTACAATCCGTGTCATCCGTGATGAACCCCTCCGTTCTTGATGCCAGCCGGCGCGCCCCTCGACACCCTTGACCCCCTCGACACCTCGACACCCTGCCTCAACGAGGCACACCCATTGCTCTATGAAACGGCCCACGTCGTACCCGTTTCAGGAGGAAATCATGGCTGACGACACCACCCGCAAGAGCGGCGCGCAGAACGAGATCGAGGGCGGGCTCAAGGAGACCGCCGGCAAGATCCGCGGAAAGTTCGGCGATATCACGGACGATCGCAGCGAGCACATCGAGGGGAAGAAGCAGGAGCTCAAGGGCAAGGCCCAGAAGAACCTTGGCAAGGCCCAGGGCGAGGTCGAGGACCTGGACGAGACGCTCTGATGCTTCACAGGGCCGGCGAAGCGCGTACCATGTCGCTTCGCCGGCCTTCCTCTTGACGCAGGGAGCCGGCTGCTGCATAACAGCGCCCCGTCATCGACCATCATGCTCCCTGAGTCCTCCCTCGCATTTCTGAAACGTCTGCTCGATTCCCCAGGCCCCTCGGGATTCGAGTCCATCCCCGCACGGGTCTGGCGGGACGAAGCCAAGACCTTCGCCCAGGACGTCCGCGGAGACGTCGCCGGCAACAGCATCGCCGAGATCAACCCAAAAGGCTCGCCCACGATCATGATCGATGGGCACATCGACGAGATCGGGTTGATCGTCCAGTACATCGACGATGAGGGGTTCGCGCACGTCGGTGCCATCGGCGGATGGGATCCACAGGTGCTCATCGGCCAGCGCATCCGCTTCCTCGGTCGCGACGGCGACGTCTTCGGAGTGATCGGGAAGAAGCCGATTCACCTCATGAAGGACGAGGACCGCGACAAGGCCTCGAAGCTGACGGATGTGTGGGTGGACATCGGCGCCGCCAACAAGGGCGAGGCCGAGGAGCGGCTTCAGGTCGGCGATCCCGGTGTGATCGACTCACGCGCCATGGATTTCCCCAACAAGCGGCTCGTCTCGCGCTCCATCGACGACCGCATCGGCGCGTTCACGGCGCTCGAGGCGCTACGTCGTTATGCGAAGAACCCCGGAACGGCGCACGTGGTCGCGGTGGCGACGACGCAGGAGGAGATCGCGTGGCACGGTGGCGGAGCGCTGATCTGCGCCGCCTGCCTCAACCCGCAGATGGCGATCGTCATCGACGTCACCCACGCCAGCGACTATCCCGGCGTCGAGAAGAAAGAGCTCGGAGACCACCGGCTCGGGACGGGCCCGGTGCTCACACGCGGCTCGCTGATCAACCCGGTCGTCTTCAACCTGCTGCGCGCAACGGCCGAAAAGAAGAAAATCCCCTTCACGATCAACGCGGCCGGTCGCGACACGAGCACGAACGCCGACGCCATTCACATCGCGCGAGAAGGCGTCGCGACGGCATTGGTCTCCCTTCCGAACCGCTACATGCACTCGCCTAACGAAATGGTGTCACTGGAGGACGTGGAGCGGACGGCGGAGCTGATCGCCGAGGCGTGCCGGGCGGTCGACGAAAAGACCGATTTTACGGCGCGTTGACGAGAATGCGGAATGCTGAATCCGGATCATGATTATCCGGATTCCGCCTTCCGGATTCTACTCGCTCTCGCCTTTCGCCGACCTCACGGCCCAGAACACGGCTTCGCGCACGTCCTTTTCCTTGTCGTGCAGCAGGTTCTGGAGTGCCCCCATCGCGGCGGGGGTGCGTGCCTCGCCTAACGCGCGCACGGCGGCAACCCGGTAGGCGGTCGCCTTTTTCTTGAAGAGCCCGCTCGCGGGCTGAGCCGCTTTCGTCAGGAAGCGAATCGCGTCGCCCGACGCGATCTTCCCCAACGATGCCAGACAGGCATGCTGCACGTCGGCGACATTCTCACGCTCGAGGTGCTTGATCAGCGTGTTCGCCGCCGCCGACGTCTTCGTGTTGCCGAGCGCGGCCGCGGCACGCATTCGCACCCCCGGTGCGTCGTCGTCCAGCGAGACGGCCAGCCCCTTCACGGCACCGGAACCGGTCATCTTCGAGAGCGCCGAAACCGCGGCCTTCCGCACGCGGTCGTCCTCGTGCTGCAACAGGTCGGAGAGCTTCGGTTCGGCGTCGTTCGCCCCCATCTCGCCGAGCAGCTCGGCGGCGTTGCGCACGACGTACCACCGCGTGTCGCCGAGCATGTGAATCAGCACCTGCACGCCCGCCTTCAGCTTCCGTAACGAATCGAAGAAGACGCGACGCTCGGCGAGGGTTTGGGCGGCGTTCAACTGCTCGATCAGCGCTTCGGCGCCATCATCGCCGGCGCGAGCGAAGACCGCGAAGAGATCCTCCTGCATGTCGCGCTGCGACGGCATGAGCGCCGCCACCGCGGCGAGCATCGGCTTCTTCGCCAGCCGCCGCGCCGACATGCCGAAAGCGCGCCGCATGTTGGCGTCCCCCGCGTTCGCTTCGCGCTTCACGATCCCGGCCATCGCGTGCGCCAGGGTCTCCGCGTCGCCTTCTCGAAAGGCGGCCTCCGCCGCTCCGGCGACGCCATCGAGCAGTCGCGTAACCTCGGTGACGCTCGCCGTCGCATCGATCTGGGCAAAACCTGTCTCGAGCGATCCCGTGCCCTTCTTCGGCTCCGAGAACTGCGACAGGTAGCTATCCGTCATCCCGTGGATGAGGCCCAGCTCCGTCGATTTGCGCCGAGCGGGCGCAGCGGCCGCCGCCGCGGGTGTTGACGCGGGCGATGGCGCGGGCACCGGGGCGGGGATGGCGGCCATGTCTCGCGTGTTACGGCTCGCCCCATTCCCGGCATGTTGCTCCACCACCGTCGCGACATCGGACCCGTGCGTGGGCATGGAGACCGTGGGGACGCGCGGAAGCGCTGCGACACCCGAGAGCGTCACGTGCACCGTCTTCGCGCCGAGCGCAGCAAGCTTCTCGGCAACGCTCCGTCCGCCGTCCCCAGGAACGGGCTCCGTCGCCAGCGTTCGCGCGAGGCCGAGCAGATCGGCGGGAGTGGCGCTCTTCTCGGTGACGATCTTCTCGACCGCGTGCCCGATCAGCTGGGCGGTGAGATCCTGGACCCCTTCGAGCTCCGGCGGCACCCGCGCTTCGTTGGCGACGAGCTGCCATTCGCGAAGAGCCATGGTGACCTCCACCTCTTTCGCCATCGCCGTCAGGAGGCGGAGTGCCGCCTTCTGATTTGCGATGTTCTTCGGCTCGTGCAGCAGGAGATGCACGAGACGCGCGAAATGTCGGGCGAAGATCGTCGATTGATCCATGTCCAGGCGAAGCGGCCGCGAACGGCTTGGGATCTACATGGCGAGGGTGCCGCCGTGGAGGACTCCGGCACTATGGAGGACGCGCGAGGCGGCTTGACCGTTACTGAGGAGGACGGCGCCATCACACGCCTGGCGAGCGAACGCCAGATCGTGCGTGATGACGAGGGCGCAACCCCGCGTTCGCTGGGTGGAGATCGCGGCGGCGATACACCGTTTGCCCTCGGGATCCTGCCCGGCGGTGGGCTCGTCGAGGATCAGCACCGGCGGGTTCGACGCCATCCCCGCCGCGATGGCAACGAGGCGTTGCCGCTGCGGCGCCAAGTCGCCCGGGTGAACGCGTTCCAGCTCCGTAAGTCCAATGGCATCAAGTACTTCACGCGCTCTCGCCTGGGCCAGCCGATGCGAGGCCCCCAGCGCGCGGGGCCCGAACGCCACCTCCTCGAGGACCGTGCGGGAAAAGAGCTGGCGCGACGCGTCCTGGAATACGAGCCCCACGTGACGAGCCCGCTCGTGAACGGGCAGCTGATCGATCCGGCGCCCGTTCACCGTAATCTCGCCGCGACGTATCGGAACCAGCCCCATGATCGCGCGCGCGAGGGTCGTCTTCCCCGCCCCGTTCTCGCCGAGGAGTGCGACCGCCGACCCACGCGGCACGTCGATCGTTAGGTCATCGAGCACCGTGCGGTCGGCGTATGAAGCGACGATCCCTTCGGCCTGAAGCAGCGGCTCCCGCGTCGGCGGCGGGCGATCCACTGGCCGTGACTCGATATGCGCCGGAAGCACATCGGAGGCTCGCCCGAGCTTCGCCGGCGCTCCGCCAGCGAGCACGAGCACTCGCGTCGTCACCGTCCGCAGGAGCTCGGCATCCTGTGAGACGAGCATCACGCTCGTGCCCGCCTCCGCGAGCGCGCGCAGCCGCTCCCCGAACCGGCGCGTCGCATCGGGGTCGAGCTGCGCCGTCGGCTCATCGAGGACGAGCAGCGGCGCCTCGAGCGCGAGCGCACAGGCGAGCGCGACACGCTGGCGCTCACCTCCCGAGAGCTCGTCAGGCACGCGGTGCGCGAGGTGGGTGGCATCGGCCGCGGCCAGGGCGCGATCGACTCTCGCCCGGATCGCGTCGCGCGGGAGGGTGAGGTTCTCCGGACCGACCGCGACCTCTTCCTCGACGGTTCCCCCGAGGCCGGTGAGCTGCGCCTGCGGGTCATCGAAGACGTAGCCGGCCACCGGGCGTGTGGGAGAACCATGATGCATCACGCCTTCGATTCGCGCTGGCACGCTGCGACCGAGAAGCCCCGCGCACGCCAGCGCGAGGGTCGTCTTCCCCGAGCCAACGGGCCCAGTCACGCCGAGAATCTCGCCCCGCGTCATTTCGAGAATGACGTCGCGGAGGGCGACCCGATCGCCGTACCGGACGCGCTTCAAGTCAACGTGGAGCACAGCGCTCATCGAACGAAGCCCCACGCGACCAGCACGATGGTGATTGCCCACAACGCCGTGCGGAGAATTCGCTCGCCCCTGGCGTCCGGGACGGGAACGAGCGACGTCCGCTTCCCTCGCGGGTCGAATGCTCGCGCATCCAGCGCAATCGCGTGTCGCTCGGCGTCGGTGACCAGCGAGACCATGAGGGGACCGGCGAGCGGGATCGCCGCGCGCAGCCTGCCTAACGGGCCCCCTCCAACGGCCAGGCCCCGGCACCGTTGCGCATCGAGCACTTCGCGCGCGCGCCGCCTCGCTTCCGGGACCGCGGCCAGCGACGCGGCGAGCAGGTATTGCGACCAGGCGGCGAGGCCGCGCTGCGCGAGCGCATGCACGAGCCTGAGCGGTGGCGTCATCATCACCACCCACCCGAGCGCGGCGACTGCCGCGCCAAGGCGAAGGGCGATCCACGCGGCCGGAACCAAAGCCGCTGGGGCGACGGCGATCCCCGCGAGGCGGACCGTGTCGCCCTCAGGTGCGACGACGGCGTTCATGACGGCGAGGAAGAGCCACGTCGGCAAGGCCACCGCGATCGCGAGGATGGCAACGCGACGCCCGACTCCACTTGCCGACGACAGCGCCAGGGCGATGACGAGCATCAGCGCCGGGCCAACCGGCGCCGGCACGACGTAGGTCGCGCAGACGAGCAGGACCGCCGTCGCGAGCGCGGTGAGGGGATTGATGCGGCGCAGTCGCGCGATCACGCGACGGCCGGGGGGATGCCGAAGCGTGTGCCAATACGACGCGGAAGCCTGACGAGCACCGCGGCAACGATGGCGCAGGACAGCATTTTGTCGAGCACGTCCACCGCCATGCTGGCAATGAACGCAGCCGACTCGAGCGGAAGGTCGAGCGCCCGGAGCGCGATCGTAATGATCCCGGTCCCTCCCGCCGTGACGCCGCCGAAGAGGGCCAGGACGATGGGGACCGAGGTGGCACCCGCAAGAAGGCCGATGACGAGGCCGCTGGTGAGCGCGCGGGGCACGCTCCGGAACCCACCGACTCGTGAGGCAACGCCGGCGAGGGTGCCGATCACGACCGTCACCGGGATGAAGGCAATGAATATCGGCGAGGACAGCATCCCCAGAACCAGGTTCGAGGTGACCCCCGTGACAATGCCGGCAACCGGGCCGGCGAGGGCGGCCACGAGGATCGTCCCTATCGAGTCGAGGTAGACGGGGAGCTTGAGCGCCGCCACGATAGCGCCGATGGCGAGGTTGAGGGCGACGGCGCGGGGGATGAGCGCGAGGGCGATCGTGGACACGGTAGCTTGAGGAAAGGCGCGACAACCGCGTAAGATACGGAGCCGGTCACTCTCCTCAACACGTCTCTTCATGCCTCGCCCCGTTTCGCTTTTCCTGCTCTCCCTGCTGGGCGCCGCTGCCTGTCAGCCGGCGCCGCAACCGACGCCAGTCAGCCGCGATGCGCGCGTCACCCCCGATACCATGTCGATCCGGCGCGACGTCGAGCATCTCGCGAGTGCGGCACTCGAGGGGCGCGGCACCGGGACGGCCGGGAACGACAGCGCTGCGGCGTACATCGCTCGCCGCTTCGAGGCGCTGCGACTTGCCACGGTCGCGAACGGATGCCAGGACGACGGGAGCTCGGTGGCAGAGCGGTGCCAGCGCCACTACTTCCAGCCGTTCATCGCGCGATCCGCCGCGGCGGCGCACGCCGGTCTGCCATCCGAGCTGCCATCGCAGAACGTGGTCGCGCTGCTGCGCGGAACCGACCCGGCGGTCGCGAGTGAATACGTCATCGTCGGCGCGCACTTCGACCACCTCGGGCGATCGGCCGCGAGTGCACTCGATCCGGATTCGTCCGAGGCCATTCGAAACGGTGCCGATGACAACGCATCCGGTACGGCGGCGGTCATGGAGCTGGCCCGGCTCCTCTCGCGGAACCCGCCGCGCCGCTCGATCGTCTTCGTCACCTTCAGCGGCGAGGAGCTCGGGCTGCTCGGATCGCAGCGGTTCGTCGAGCATTCACCGGTGCCGGTCGACCGTGTCGTCGCCATGCTCAACTTCGACATGGTCGGACGCCTTCGCGAGGACAAGCTCATCGTCTACGGCGTCGAGACGGCGACCGAGATGCGCGGCATCGTGGACAGCGCCGCCGCCGGGACGGGACTCGTCGTTCGTGGCGTCGGCGATGGCTTCGGTCCCTCCGACCATTCATCGTTCTACGCGAAGGGAATCCCGGTCCTGCACTTCTTCACCGATCTGCACGAGGACTACCACCGCGCGACCGACGACGCCGACAAGGTGAGCGCCGCCGGCATCGGCCGCGTGGCGGCGATGGCCGAGCGTGTCATCCGGACGATTGCCGACCGCGATGCGCGCCTAACGCCGGTGAAGGTGAGCCGTCCGCCGACGATGTCCACCACGGGTCGCGGCCGAGAGGTCTACCTCGGATCGATCCCCGACATGAGCGCGCCCGAGACGCCGGGCGTTCGCCTCACCGGCGTTCGCGCCGACAGCCCGGCCGACAAGGCCGGCCTCAAGGCGGGCGACATCATCGTCGAGTTCGACGGGAAGCCGGTGAAGGACCTGTACCAGTACACCGAGGCGATGCAGGCGAGAAAACCCGGCGACACCGTGAAGATCGTCGTCCTTCGCGGCAACGAGCGAGTAACGGTGGAGGCGACGCTCGGGAGAAGGGGCGGATGATTCGTGGGCCAAGGGCCAAGGGCCAGGGGCCAAGGGGAGGGTCACGGGTTACAGTAGCTCCAAGGCCCTTCACCCTCCCCTTGACCCTCGGCCGTTGGTCCCTGGCCCTGGCTCTACTCCTCCTCGCCCTCACCATCCCCGCAGACGCACAGACACCGCCTCGCCCGAAGCTCGACTCCAAGGCCGACACTAACGACTGGGAGGCCTACTACTCGTACGGCGTCGACCGGCTGCGAAAGGAGCCGCGCCGCGCGTACGATGCCTTCTACTGGGCATCTCGTTTGGCGCCCTGGAGCGGCGATCCCCTGTATGCACGATGGATCGCGTTCCACATGGAGCAGCCCAGTCGGTTCGAGCTCTACCTCCGGGACGACAAGAAGGTTCTCGAGGATTCGCTGGTTCAGCGTGCCGACTCGATCCGGGGCCTCGCCTTCATCCGCAATCCGTTCGTCCATCGAACGCTGGAGATTGCGCTGTACGACGAGCTTCCCGGTCGCTGGAGCTCCGATCCAGTCACCCGCGCATGGCTGGCTTACGCCAGGCAGAACTTCGCAGCGGCGAACAAGCTCTTCGGGGAAGTCATCAGAGACGATCCGGTGCGGTATCGCCGGCTGCGACATCTGCGCGCAACGCTGTTCGTTGCCGCACGCCAATACGATAGCGCGCGGGCCGAGATGACTGCGCTCGTCAACGCGTTGCGGGAGGTCGATGAAAGGCAGCTGGTCCGCACGTACCAGTCGAAAGCGTTCTACGACTACGCGATCGGGCGAATCGAAGCTGTCCGTTGGAACCGCACTGCCGCGCGCGAAGCCTTCGAGCGGGCGTTAACCGAGGATCTCGCTTATGCGGCGGCGCACGTCGGGATCGCCACGCTCGCGCGCACTCCGGAGGGCGCCGCGGAGTCATACGCACAAGCCGTGGAGCTCTGGCCCCTGGATGGTGTCTTCCGCCACCTCTACGCCGTTGCCTTGCTGAAGGCGAGGCGAGCGCGCGAGGGGCTGGAGCAGATCAATCAGGCGCTCGCGCTCGAGCCGCACCACGCTGAATCGTACGTCATCAAGGGAGGCGCGCACGAGATGCTCGGACAAGCCGACTCCGCTCGCGTCGCCTATCGAACGTATCTCGACCGCGCGGCACGCAACGCGGAGAGCCGCCTCGGTGTCCATCAGCGCCTAACGTCTCTCGAGGCCGCTCCGTCGCCTCCGTGACCGCACCCCCCTTCAACCCCTGTCACGCCTATGCGCCGCTTCATCTCGCTGTCGTCAGCGCTTGCCCTCGTCGCCATCGCCGGTATCCTGCCGGCCCAGCAGTCGGCTCAGCCCGCCTCCGCGCCAATCGTCATCCGCGCGGCCCGCGTAGTCGATGGCACCGGAGCGGCGCCGATCGCGAACGGTGTCGTCGTCGTCACGGGCAATCGCATTACCGCCGTTGGACGCAGTGGCGCCGTCACCGTTCCAGCCGGGGCGCAGGTGATCGAGCTGGGGGACGCGACGCTCCTCCCCGGCTTCATCGACGCGCACACCCACATCAGCGGCCGTGTCCTCGGCGACCCCGGGAACGACCTCGAGAGCGTGAAGGACTATGACGTGTTCGGCGCGATCCTCGCCGTCGCGCACGCCGAGCGTACCCTGCTCGCCGGCTTCACCACCATTCGCAACGTCGGCGCCGACCACTGGGCCGATCTCGCGCTCAAGAAGGCGATCAACGAGGGGAAGGTCACGGGGCCACGCGTACAGGGGGCGGCGTACTCGCTAGGCATTACCGGCGGCCACTGCGACAACAACGCCTACAAGCCCGGGTTGATGGACGGCAACCCTATGACCGGGATCGCCGACGGCGTCGATCAGATCCGGGCGGCGGTGCGCTACCAGGTGAAGTACGGCGCCGACCTCATCAAGACGTGCGCGACCGGCGGCGTGCTCTCCGAAGGCGACGCGGTCGGGAACGTGCAGTACGGGCTCGAGGAGCTGCGCGCGATGGTCGAGGAAGCGCACAAGCACGAGCGGAAGGTCGCCGCTCACGCGCACGGTACGGAGGGCATCAAGCTCGCGACGCGCGCCGGCGTCGCCTCGATCGAGCACGGCTCGTTTCTCGACGCCGAGGGCGCGCGCCTCATGGCGCAGCAGGGGACGTATCTCGTGCCGACGCTGATGGCGGGCGAAGGCGTCGAGAAGGCGGCGAAGGCGGGAACGCTCAAGGGCCTGCGCGCCGAGAAGGCGCTCGCGGCCGCGGCGGCGATGCGGAACGCGATCAAGATCGCGAAAGCGAACAACGTGAAGGTCGCGCTCGGCACCGACGCCGGTGTCATCCCGCATGGGACCAACGCGCGGGAGCTTCGGCTGCTCGTCGAATGGGGCGGCTTCACGCCGATGGAAGCGGTCGTCGCCGCCACGAGCAGCGCCGCGAAGCTGTTAGGCTGGGAGGATCGCATTGGGACGCTCGCCGCGGGCAAGCTGGC
>DASTYE010000239.1:0-10059 GCA_035765135.1 Gemmatimonadaceae bacterium
TACGTCGGGCAGTCGCTGGTGCATGTCGACAAGTCCGCCGAGCACGATCGGTGGACGTCGGACGACTGGCTTCAGCATCTCCTCCGGGAAGCGCGAATCTGGCGGTCCCGTCCCTGGACTCGCCCCGACGAGGATCCCGATCGCGTGCTCGCGTTCGCGTACGGGTTCCTCGTGCATGCCGCTGGCGATGTCTTCGGTCACAGCTACGTGAATGACTGGGGTGACGGGCAGCCCGGCGGTGCTTCCTACGCGTGGGACTGGGCAAAGCCCATCGTCGTCGCGCGCCATGTCGTGCTCGAGTCGTACATCGGGAAGTACACCCCCGCGACCAACGATACCATCGACATCTGGCCGCGCTTCGCCGCGGAGGTGCTGATCAAGCATCCGGGGATCCTGAATCACACGGAGGAGGGCGCGCCGCACTACAAGCACTGGATGCGCCTGCATAAATGGCTCGGAACGTCGATCGAGCAGGCGACGGCGGAGATGAACGCGGGATCGAGCTCGAGCATGCCCTATCCCGTCCGTTGCGCAGCGAGGCCGGAGGCGTGCGCCCGCAAGGAGTTCTTCGAGTCGTGGAGGCTCGACATCGATCGAGGGATGCGCGCGCTCGTGACGGCGAATCTGGTGCTCGGCCGCGCGATTCTGGCGCATCGCGTTCCCGAAGGCGTGAACGCGCTGATGGACTGGAACAGCGAGTGGACGCTCAAGATGCACGGCGGACACATCCCGGCCGAGGTGATGAAGTGGATCGCGGAGCACGACCCCCTCGCCCCCGTGAAGGACTCGCTGGCGACGCTCGCGCTCAACTATCTGGAAACCCAGCTCGCGCGGCAGATCAGTTACCTCAAGATGATGTCGCGCCCCGCGTACTACATGGACTCCGTCTACAAGCCTAACGGGCCGTCCGTGCGCGCGGCGATCAACGCCGACATGGGGCTGGGTTCCGACAGCGTGCTCAAGTGGACGGCGTTCGCGCCGCTGTACAACACGGTGATCCTGACGAAGCTGACCTTGCTCGATGGGCACGGGCTGAACGAGCTCGCGCGTCGTGCGGGCGTCGCGACGCCGTTCTATCCGGCCAGCGATCGCGTGAACGTGATGCTGAACGTCGTGAAGTCGATGGATGGCCACCGACAGTGGGAGGGTGAGCCGTTCGGACTTCCGTATCGCGCCGGCTCGATGGCGAGCGGCGGAAAGGCCGGTCCGCGATACCAGCCGGCGTCGCGGACGATGCCGGAGGCCGCTTCAGGATTCCCGCTGTGGGGCGATCCTCTCGCCCGGGAGCGGATCTTCTCGCGGGTCTTCAAGGGGTTCGGCCAGGGGCCCGGGGATCCAAAGCCCACCGGAACCGTGGCCGACTTTCCCGCGACGCCGACAACGGCGCCGGCTCGGCCTCCCAACACGATCACGCCGCGACCAGCCGTACCGCCGAGGAGACAACCATGAACGCCACCCGCTGCCACACCCGTATAGAGCGCGCACTCGCCATCGGCACGTCGCTCGTCGCTCTCGCCGGCTCGCCCGCGCTGGGGCAGGCGCCGCCTGACGAGACGATGATCAACCTGGCGGCCGACCGCCTCAACACGATCACCCCACAAGCGGTTCCGAAGCAGACTCTCCGAATCGGCACGGCCTTCGGGCCGGGCTGGATGTTCGAGTGGGAGATTCCATCGGTCGGCGAGCTGCCCGCAAAGCTCGGTGAGCCCGAAGGTGCCGAGGGCGTGCACATCGCAACGATGAATTCATACAACATGACGTATGAGTTCGGCATTCCGGCCAACCGGCCCTCCGACTTCCGCATCACGCTCTATCACCCCGACGGAAACGGGAAGCTGATTCGTGAAGTCGCCCGGACCTCCGGCACCAAAGCATCAGTCAGCTTCCGTCCGCGCGCGGTCGGACGACAGCGCATCATCATTTCCGGTGGCGGGCGCGATACGTCGCTGACGCTTGCGGCGAACATGCCTGCACAGATTGGCGCGTTCGTCGTTCCCAACATGCTGCTCACCATCGTTTACGAGCCCGCTGGCGATTCGAGCGTCGCGAAATACTCGACGAGCAGCTCCTACGGTACGACCGTCGGCCTCGGCGTCGCCAACACCAGCGGTGTCGTCAGGACGGAGAATCCCGATTGGTTCCTCGACGCGGCCTTCAAGATCGGAGGCCCGATCGCCGGAAAGTTCCTCTCGGAGGACGTCGCGACGGCCATCGGCGTTCTGAATGAGCTGAGGCCCAATCGAGAGGTCGTCATCACGACGGAGACGACGGATCGGCAGGAGGAATCGGTGGGGTGGAGCGTGCGGGTCGAGCGCGGGTTCGAAACGGAGCTCACACCTGGAGAGCCCAGCCCGGGTTCCGGCGATCGGTACATCATCCTCCAGAGCGTGCTTTTCGTCTACGTCGTGATCGACGGGAAGGTACACCTCGCGCCGATGAAGGCAGGAGCGGTCATCGGCCCCAAGGATATCGAGCTGGATGGCCGCCTTCCGCCGGATTTCGTCGCCAGGATTCGCGCGCTCAACCCTCATCGCAATCCGGCGCTTGCGCCTCGACCGACTCGGGGAATGGCGACGTTAGCGTCCATGCGCGACGGGCGATTCTCCACCCGCGGTCCCGGCGAACGGTTCACTCCAGTGGAGCTGGATGTTCCACTGCTCTGTGAGTCGAGTCCGAACTCCTACGCGATCGGTCGATCCCAGATCCGCACGACCACACGATCGACGACTTCGACGGAAACCGTCGTCAAAAAAACGACGGGAGCAATACAGTCGCTGCTGGGTGCCGTCGACCCCCTCGTGTCGGTGAGTTATTCGTCGACGGAGCAACGGATGACGGGAAGTGAGGAGGTCACGTCGGGGACCGTTGAGTGCAACGACGGTCAGGAAGCGGCTCTCGATGTGTACTTCGACAACATCTACCGAACCTTGTTGATCGTCCCGGCCGAGGCGCTGATGCGCCAGCCACTTCTCCGCGGCACGGCCCAGGACGCGCAGGGACGACCGCTGTCGCGGCAGGTCGTCACTCTGAAGACGCCGACTCGCGCCTATCGCGTTCGAACCGACAGCCAGGGAATGTTCGCCTTTCGATTCTCATCGATTACCCCCGGCGAGGGCATGCTTGGCATCGGTAGCCGCTGGCACCGGGTCAGATACTCCGAGGCGCCAAAGCAGGTCGTCATCAGGGGTGAGTCGATCGCCGAGGCGAACGTTCCGGCCGAACAGCCGGCGACCGGGGCCGAGTCCGCAGACCTGAAGGTCGTCAAACCGACGGGCCAACCGGCGGGGAAGCCCGTCGTGCGGCCGCGACGTCCCTGATACGAGGGCCCACCACCATGAATCGACACACTAGAGACGAGATCGGTCGACGCCGCTTTCTTCGTACGGCGGCGACGGGAGCGGCGTTAGGCGGAGCGTACCTCGCCTCCGGTGGACTGGCGGATCTCTTCGCGTTGCCGCGCTCGGCGAGCCTGCTTCCCGCGGCTGGCGAGGGCCTCCAGGGCAGACCCTTCGAGATGCTCGTCCTCGGCGACTCCATCATGTGGGGGCAAGGGCTGAAGGAGGAGCAGAAATTTTCCTACCAGGTCGCCGAGTGGCTTCGCGCGCAGTTGCCGGGCATCGAGGTGCATCGCCATGTGTTCGCGCACTCTGGCGCACAGATCAGGGCGGACCCCGTCGAGGACGCAAAGCCGCCGAAGCACGGCGAGGTACCGAGCCATTTCCCCTCGATCATCGCGCAGCTCGAGACGGCCAGGACCGCGGTGTTTCCGCTGCATCCGCCACTGGACCCGCGGAGCGTCGCCCTTGTACTGCTCGACGGAGGCATCAACGACTTCGGCTCGAAGGTGATCATCAATCCCGATCCGACGGTCGGCCGTGCGTGGGTCCGGAAAGTCACGCGCGAGAAATGCGTCGATCGCATGAAGGCGTTGCTTCCACGAGTGTTCCGCACGTTCCCTAACGCGAAAATTGTCGTCACGAACTACTTCCAGATCGTCTCCGAGAGAAGCGACATGGCGTACCTGTGGGAGCTGCTTTCCGTCTGGGAGCTCGTTGGCGGCGGGATCAACGCGATGTCCGAATGGCTGCGGACCAAGATGTCGGATCAGTCGCTCGCGTTTCATCAGGAGTCCACGAACGGCTTTCGTGAGGCGGTTGCCGACGTGTCCGGGCAGCTGGCCGTCGGCGGCAAACGTGCGCCTGTCCCTGGAACCGTACTCGAGGTCGGACGGCTGGACCGGACACCCAGCCGTGTCGCGCTGGCCGAGGTGCCGTTCGGGCCCGACAACGCGTACGGCGGCCCCGACACGTATCTCTTCTACGTGAACGAACCGGATCCGGCCGCGAGCGTTCGGAAGCCGATCTGCATGGCGCAGGTGGCTAACGCGTCGCCCGAGCTCCCGAATTGCCTGCTGGCGGCCACGGGCCATCCGAACACCCGCGGCGCACGCGCCTACGCGAGAGGGATTACGAAGGTGCTCGAGCGCTGGGTCCCGGACTGGCAAGCCGACTTTGGGGTGAAGGCGCCGAAAGGGCCGCCCGTCACCGGGCGAGAAGCACTCGAGCTGCCGCGCCCGAGACCCTTGCGCCCGTAGCTATCGAGCGGCCGGCAGGCCTTCGATGAACTCCGTGAGCACGTGATTGAACGCCGCCGGCCGCTCGATGTTGCTGACGTGGCCGGCGGCGGGAATCACCTCTAGGCGACTCCCGGTGATCGCGGCATGCATGGCGCGCGATTCCTTCGGCGGCGTGAGCACGTCCTCCTCGCCGACGACGATCAGAGTCGCCACATCGATCGTTGCCAGTGTCGCCGTGGCGTCGGCGCGGTTCATCATCGCCTCCGACGCCCCGACCAGGCTGTCGACGCTCGCGCTCTCGAGCATCGCGCGCATCTCGGCCACGACGGCAGGCTCGCGCTCGCGGGTGGACTTTCCGACCATCCCCGGCAACATCGCCCGCGCGACGGCCGTTGGACCTTCGCGTCGCGCGAGCTCGATGGTTTCGCGCCGCTTCTGCTTACCCTCTTCGCTGTCGGCACCCGCACGCGTGTCGGCGAGCACGAGCGCCGCGACGCGTTCGCGATGACGGCGCCAGAATGCCAACGTGATGTAGCCACCCATCGAGAGACCGGCGACAACGGCGCGGTCGATGTCGAGCGCATCCAGAAACCGCGCGAGCCCATCCGCCCACGCATCGATGCCGAATCGCTCGGGCATGTCGCTCTCACCGAACCCGGGAAGATCGACGGCGATCGCCCGGCTGTGACCGGCCAGCGCACGCAGCTGTGGCGCCCACAGCCTCCGGTGATGTGGAAAGCCGTGTACCAACAGCACCGGCCGTCCCTCTCCGGCGTCGTCATACGCGATCGAGCGCGTTCCTATCTCGACGTGCATGGGGACAAAGTGAAGGACAGATCGCGAGCGCGTAACCCTACGGCAGCCACCGTGCGTCGAATGTGGACCAGAACACGGTCACACCGGGCTCCGATCGCGCGACGCGGAGTGCAATGGCGAACGCCTTCGCGCTGTACGTCGGGTCGAGGCGCATTCCGGTGGCACGCTCCATCACCGAGGCGGCGTCGGTCGCGATTGGCGACACGCGCCCATAGCCACCTCCGTACGCGTCGTGGATGAGGCGTATCGCTTCGCGTTTCACCGAAGGCAGCTCCACGCCGGCATTGCGGCGTACCCATCGCGCGGTCGATCGGGCTCGCAGCAGAATTCGCCCGTGCCCAGTCGCGATGCGCGGTACGACACGCGCCCCAATCACACGCGTAGGCATGCCCGCCGCGGCGAATCCGAGGGCGAGACCCGCCGCCGTCCCGCCAGTCCCGACGGGCACGACCACCTGGGCTGGCATCGGGAGTTGTCGCGCCTCAACCTGGTCCGCCAGCTCGAGCGCGGCATTCACGTGACCGAGGATACCGAGCGGTGACGTCCCGCCGAATGGAATCCACCGTTCCCGCCCGAAAAGGCGGCGGACGAGCGCGCGAACGACTCCAGCAGCCGCGCTCCCACTCGTTTCGATATGCGCACACTCGCGCGCCGCACGCTGCGCCACCGCGCGCGCGATGGGGTGCATGTCGTGATGCCATCGTACCGCGCGCACGCGCGCGCCCAGTCGCGAGGCATGCACACACGTCGCCAGCACGTGCGTCGAGCCCTCGCCGCCGCCGGTCAACAGCGTCTCACCCGGCTGGACTCCGGCGAGCAGGAACTCGAGCGAGCGCACCTTGTTCCCCCCGAGCAGCGGCGAGCCCAGATCATCGCGCTTGATCCAGATCGGCGATGCGAGGTCCGGAAAGCGCACCGATTCGACAGGGGTCGGATACTCGCCAAGCACCACGTGCGGAATCCGCGCCATGGCCGGATACCGCCTGACGAGTGGTATGACCGCGTCATCGTGATGCTCGCTCACGTGGCGCCGGCCGGAGCCTCCTTGCCCGGTTGCTTGTTCTGCTCATCCTCTCCGAGGATGGCCATGTCGTCGCCGACGACGCCCTCGACGTACAGCATCTTCACGGGAACCATGATCGCCGCCAGCAGCGGCACGGCCACCATGAGTCCGAGGAATCCGAACAGCATCGCCATGAGCGCCTGCGCGATGATCGTGAGCGCAGGCGGGATGTTGACCGCACCCTTCATCAGCAGCGGGATCAGCAGGTGATTTTCGATGAACTGGATGGCGCCGTAGGCGATCGCTACCGCCAGCGCCTTGTCCGGGGAATCGAGAAATCCCATCGCGACGGCGGGGATGGCGCTCATCAGAGGACCGATCGTCGGAACGAACTCGAGGAGCCCCGCCAGTGCGCCTAACGCGAACGCCGCCTTGACGTCCAGCGCCAGCAGGATCACGGTAGTGATCGTCCCGATGGCGAGCATGGCGATGAGCTGCGTGACGAGCCATCGTCGCAGCACCGTCGCCATGGCCGACAGCACCTCGCCGGCTCGCCGACGCATGTGATGAGGAAAGAGGTGCATGAGCCCGGCGTGGTACACGTCCGGCTCGGACCCAATGTAGATCGCGAGGAACACGATGAGCAGAATTCCCGCGAACACCGCGATCGTCGATGACAGGAATGGGAAGAGGTATCGCGCGACGCTGCCCACCTGCCGGCTAAGGCGGTCGCTGAGTGGTCCGTCGCGTTGCGCCGCGGCGACGGCCCCGGTGTCCTGGGTGGCGGGTGCGGGCGCAGGAGGACGGACCACGGCGTTCGTGTCGAGGACGATCACGACCGTGTCGGTGCGCCCCGCCGGGGCTGCGCCGCCGCCTGGCGTCTGAGGCGTCGCCTGCGGCGTCCCGGCGACCTCCGTTCCTCCGAGGATGATGCCGAACATCCCTTGCCGCCGCCGGTTGAACCACTCCTCCACCTTGTCGATGGCCTGGGGGAGACGCGTGCGAAGCTCCCGCGCCTGCTCCCGCATCGTCGGCGCCATCCAAGCCGCGAGCCCGAAGAGCAACGCGAAGAACGCGAGCACGATGAGCGATGCCGCGACCCCGCGGGGGATCCGAAATCGCTGCAGCTTGTCCACGCCGCCCTCGACCGCCAGGCCGAAGAGCACGCCGAGGAAGACCGTCAGCAGCAGGGGATGGGCGAACCAGAGGAGCTTGAAGAACACCCACAGGGCGGCCAGCAGCGCGCCCGCACGCAGCACATCGCGGCTCTGCCACCCCGGGACGCGGCGTCGCCGTTCCGGCGGAAGTCCCTCCTCGGCTGTCTCGCTCATCTCGACTCGCTAGGCAAAGGTGAGGCTGACCGCGGGCCGACAGGCTCGCGATCGTGCGTCATCGCAGACTGAAGTGCCAAAACGCCACGATGTCCTTGGCGATCGGCAGATCGATGTGGGGCTCCTCCGGCGCGTCCGGGATCATGTCCACGACCATCGGGAGGAGCCTCATCGCATCCCGCTCGCGACGCAGCCGCTCCTCGCGCCCGATGCCGCCGCCGGCCACCGACTGCAGCCGATCCATCCACTGCCGCACCTCGCGCTCCACGTGCGGCCGCTCGTCCGCGGGGATGTCACGCCAGCGGGCGACGGGAACCCCGTCGATGACGATGGCTCCATCCGCGCGCGTCAGCGTGCGCGGGTTCAGCGGTTGGTCGCGCATTTGGATGATCATGTGCCGCGCGGCCGGAGGCGCAAGAGACGCGCCCCTTCACTCACGCTGGCGTCACGGCGATACTTCGTCGATCATGGCGCCAGATTCGACGCGTTCCGCCCAGCGGACAACCCCCAAGGACGCGAAACCCCACCATCCCCTCTGGATCGACACCGCCGGGGAGCTCGACCGGTTCCTCGGGTCCGTGTCGAACGTGCGCGAGGTCGCGCTCGACACCGAAGGCGCGAGCTTCCACCGCTTCGTCGATCGTATCTACCTGCTCCAGCTCTCCACGCGCGAGTTGACCGCGGTCATCGATCCTCTCGCTGTCGGGAGGCCCGAACGCCTCGGCGTCCTGCTGGAAGATCCCAAGGTGGAGAAGGTCCTGCACGACGCCGATTATGACCTCCGTCTTCTCCATCAGGACTATGGCTGGCACGCGCGCAATGTCTTCGACACGCGCATCGCGGCGCAGCTCCTTGGCCTCACCGCGTTCGGCCTCGCCGCTTTGCTGGACAGGTACTTCGGCGTCCGCCTCGACAAGAAGCACCAGCGCGCCGACTGGTCGATGCGGCCGCTGACGCCCGGGATGCTGGACTATGCCGCGCAGGACACGATGTATCTCCTCGAGCTTCGTGACCGCATGCGGGACGACCTCGAGCGCGCCGGGCGGTGGGACTGGGCGCGAGAGGAATTTCAGCGGCTCGAAGGACTGCGATGGGAGGATGAGGACGCGAGCGCCCTCTTTCTCCGGGTGAAAGGCGCTCGCGATCTCTCGAGACGTGAGTTGGCGCGGCTGCGCGAGCTCGTGCAGTGGCGCGATCGCGTCGCCGCCGAGCTGGATCGAGCGACGTTCAGGGTCGTGGGAAACGAGGTGCTTCTCGAGGCTGCGCGCCGATCTCCACGCACGCTCTCGGAGCTGCTCGAGATCAAGGGTGTTCCGCGCGCGCTCGCCGAGCGGCGGGGCGGAGAGCTGCTCGAGGCGCTGAAGCGGGGCGATGCCGTTCGGGAGGCGGACCTTCCGAAATTCCCGCGCGCGCAGCGCTGGGATCGCGATGCCGACTTCGAGGAGAACGTGACCCGCCTGAAACGCGTGCGCGATGAGGCGGCGAAACGCCTATCGATCGATCCTGGAGTTCTCTGCTCCCGCGATCGGCTCGAGGCCGTCGCGCGCAGGAAACCGGGAACGCTGGCGGACCTGTCCGAGCTGAAGGATCTGCGCCGCTGGCAAATCGAGGTGCTGGGGACGGAGTTTTTGAGGGCGATTAAGCCGGGCCAGGGGCCAAGGGCCAGGGGCCAAGGGGAGGGTCAAGGATAAACGGACTATCGTAGACCCTTCACCCTACCCATGGCCCCTGCCCCCGGCCCGCTCAAATGCCGAGATACGCTCTGATCCGGGGCTCTATCCTGTCGGGCGTCCAGAACGGCGTCCACACGAGATTGACCTGCACGTCCTCCACGCCTGGAACGGCGCGAACGGCCTCCTCAGCGCCTGTCATGATCTCCGGCCCCGATGGGCATCCGGGAGACGTCAGGCTCATGTCGATGCTCACTTTCGATCCGTCGACGCGAACGCCGTACACCAGACCGAGATCGACGATGTTGAGGTTGAGCTCCGGATCCTTCACGCGCCGGAGCGCCATCTTCACCTGCTCCTCGCTCAAGCCGTCCGCGGGGTCGGTCCCGGTTGGCGGTCCCTGGTCGGTGGATTCGTTGTTTTCGCTCATGTGCGCTCCTGCGTAGCTCGTTGAACATTAACGCACACGGCTGAAAAAAAACGAGCGGCCAGCTCACGCCGGACCGCCCGTAACCGCCGTCGAACCCGTCAGGGAACGAGCAAGCGGGTTCGTCTCTCGCGAGCCGCTTAGTTGGAGCTGGATTTCGCCGCGGGCTTCTTGGCAGGCGGTTTGACGACCTTCTTCGTCGTCACGCGGCGAGCACCGCGGCGATTCTTCGAAGA
>DASTYE010000240.1:0-2956 GCA_035765135.1 Gemmatimonadaceae bacterium
CTATCGTTCGCCGGGCGCGGGTCGCGGCGATGGGCTGTCGTGAGACGAGCGCGATGCGGTCGCCGGTGATGGCGACGTCGGCGCGATAGCGGGCGGCGCCGGTCCCGTCGATCAATCTCCCACCGGTGATGACCAGATCGAATTCCGGCGTGGCGGCCCCTCGAGACGCGGTCGAGGCGCATCCTGCCAAAAGGAAGGCCAGGGCGAGGGTGGCGCATGCGGCTTCACGCATCGACGTCGTCATGATCCCGTACCAGAGGCGGGTTCTTGTGAGGAGGACGTGAGGGAACAGGAGAAAGAGTGTATTCGACGAGCGTCCGTGGTGGCAACCCGCGGGCGCCATGTTGACGGCTGCCGTCGCGTGTCGTAGGGTAGCGACGGGAAAAAAAATCGCTTGTGCCGGAGGTGTCCATGAGCACTCGTCGTCGAGTCCCGCTCGCGCTGGTTTCGCTCTTCGGAGCCGCGGCGTTTGCCGCAGCCCCCCTCTTTGCCCAGACCGGCACGGTCACCGGCCGTGTAACGGTGCAGGGCACCGGTCGGCCGGTATCCTCGGCCACGATCGTCATCGTCGGCACGCCGATAGGAACGCAGACCGGCGACGATGGCGAGTATCGCCTGGTGTCCGTCCCGCCAGGCACTCACGAGATACGCGCACAGCGTATTGGCTACGCGCCGACGACGAGATCGGTGACGGTAACATCTGGCGGGACCGTCACGCTCGACCTCGAGATCCGCGATGCCCCCGTCTCGCTGGAGCAGGTCGTGGTGACGGCAACCGGAGAGGTCCGCAAGAAGGAGCTGGCCCACACCGTCTCGACGATCTCCGCTACAGAAATCGCCGATGCTCCGGTGCAGAACACGCAGCAGCTGATCACCGCGCGGTCGCCCGGTGTCACCGTGCTGTCGAATTCGGGTCAGCCCGGATCAGGGGGTACGATTCGACTGCGCGGCAACAACAGCATCTCGCAGGGCAACAACCCGATCATCTACGTCGATGGCGTTCGCATCTTCAGCGGCCGCACGCCGGTGGTGCCAAACGCCCGACAGGCGACGCTTCCCCTCAACGACATTCCCGCCGAGGACATTGACCGCGTCGAGATCGTCAAGGGCGCGGCCGCGACGACGCTGTATGGAACGGAGGCGTCGGGCGGCGTCATCCAGATCTTCACCAAGCGCGGCCGAAGCGGCACACCCCAGTGGAGCGTCGAGGCCGTCGCCGGCCGGAACGACCTCGAGAACATGGGCCCCGATGGGGACAACACCGGCCTCTTCGTGAAGAAGTGCCGCGGTCCGGAGCTCGTGGCGCTCGACATCTCGCCGACCAGCTCGCGGTTCGGAGAGGATGTCGTGTTCGAGGATCCGACGTGTCCATCCAGTGGCAGCTGGCTGCGCAACGGGACGATTCAGCGGTACTCGGCGTCGGTGCGCGGTGGAAGCTCCACGATGAGCTACTTCCTGTCCGGCAACTTCCAGGAGGAAGAGGGCGCGATTCAGGCGGGCGAAAACAAGGACGGCGGCTTCCGGGGCAACTTCTCCTTCTTCCCGACGCCGAAGCTCGAGATCACCCTGAATTCGGCGTTCACGAAGCGCAACCTCGCCTGGGTGCCGGATGGCAATCTCGCGAACGGGTTTCTGCTGAACGTCGGGCGCGGACCCAACGGCAACTTCAAGGGTGGAGGGTGCGCGCCGACGACCAACGTCTGCCTGGCGAATGCGGAAATCTTCAAGCTGACGACCGACACGCGCACGGATCATTTCATCAGCGGCTTCACCCTCAACTACATCCCCTTTACATCGCTGACCAATCGGTTGACGGTCGGATACGACTACAACAACTCGGAAAACGAGTCGATCATCGGGTTCGGCCACCTTCGCAACCCGCTGGGACAGATCATTGTCGGCGACTGGAAGCGGCGGTTCCTCTCGGTCGATTACGCCTCGACGTGGAACTACCAGTTCAGGCCATCGCTGAACTCGAGCTTCTCCTGGGGCGGACAGGTATTCCAGGACAATCTCGAGGCCACCACGGCACAGGGGGACGAGTTCTCGGGTCCCGGCAAGCCCACCCTGGAAACCGCCGCACGGCGGACCATTACGAACGACGACCGCACGCGCGAAGTGAACGCGGGCTTCTTCTTCCAGGAGCAGTTGGCGTGGCAGGACCGTCTGTTCGTCACCGCCGGCGTGCGCATCGACGGAAACAGCTCGTTCGGTGAGGATTTCGGTCTTCAGACCTATCCCAAGCTCGGCGCGGCGTACACGGTCTCCGAGCACTCCTTCTGGCCGTCGCAGTGGTGGGAGACGATGAAGCTGCGCGCCGCGATCGGCGAATCGGGCAAGGCGCCGGGAGCGTTCGATGCGGCGCGCACATGGAGCCCGATCGCCGGCGACGACGCCAAGCCGGGCTTCACACCCGATCAGGTCGGCAACCCCGCGCTGGGACCGGAACGCACGAGAGAGATCGAGCTCGGGTTCGAATCGAGCGCGCTCGCCGGTCGCGTCGCGATGGACTTCACCTATTTCATCACGCGGACACTCGACGCCCTCATCCAGGTGCGCTATCCGCCGTCACAGGGCTTTCTCGCTCGCCAGCTGGAAAACGTCGGTGAGATCGAGAATCGGGGCATCGAGGCAGTCCTCGACGCGGGGCTCCTCGAGCTGCCAAGGTTCAACGTGAGGGCTCGCGTGAACTTCACGTCGATCGACAGCAAGGCGACCGATCTCGGTGGTGAGCCGGAGATCGAGATTGGGGACCGCACGTCGGTGCGCGAGGGCTATCCGGTACCGTCGTTCTTCGCGAGGCGGGTGCTCAATCCCGATGCGTTCGCCGCTCCCATCCTGACTGATGAGGCGGTGTTCATCGGATCGACGTTCCCCGAGAAGATCATCGGGCTCGGAACGACCATCACCTTCTTCGACAACTTCCGGTTCGACGCGCTCGGGGAATTCCAGCGCG
>DASTYE010000241.1:0-2976 GCA_035765135.1 Gemmatimonadaceae bacterium
GTAGCGCGGCGCAGCCGCGGAGGATGCTATGTGTCTCGGGATTCCGGGCCGGATAGTCGAGATCCACGATGAGCTCGGCGTCGCCATGGGCACCGTCGACTTCGGCGGCGTACGCCGATCCGTGTGCCTCCAGTACGTTGCACACGAGATCCAGCCCGGGGACTACGCGGTCGTCCACGTCGGCTTCGCGATCTCCAAGGTTTCCGAGGAGGATGCGAGGCGCACCTACGCGCTGCTCGAGGAGATGAGCCAGCTGGATGAGCTCGAGTGGCTCGCCGAGCTGGCGCGAGACAATGCCGCCGCCCACCCGGAGCGGGTGTCATGAAATACCTCACCGAGTATCGCGACGCCCGCATCGCGAAGACGCTCGCACGACGCATCCACGCCAAGGCTACGCGGAAGTGGGTGCTCATGGAGGTGTGCGGCGGCCAAACACACACGATCGTGCGACAGGGGATCGATGAGCTGTTAGGCGATGCGGTCGAGATGATTCACGGTCCGGGATGTCCGGTGTGCGTCACCCCGCTGGAGCAGATCGATCGCGCCGTCGCGCTCGCGTCGCGCCCCGACGTCACGTTCACGTCGTTCGGCGACATGCTGCGCGTGCCCGGGAGCGACTGCGATCTCCAGCAGGTTCGCGCACGGGGTGGCACGGTTCGCGTCGTCTATTCCCCGCTCGATGCCGTCGAGATCGCGCAGAAGAATCCGGATCGCCAGGTGGTGTTCTTCGCCGTCGGTTTCGAGACGACCGCTCCCGCGAACGCAATGGCGATCTGGCGCGCGCACCAGCTCGGCGTCAGGAACTTCAGCATGCTCGTGTCGCATGTCACCGTCCCGCCGGCGATGACCGCGCTGCTCGATGCGCCGGACAATCGCGTGCAAGGCTTTCTCGCCGCGGGGCACGTCTGCACGGTGATGGGGTGGGACGAGTACGAGCCGATCGCGGAGCGGTACAAGGTGCCGATCGTCGTCACCGGGTTCGAGCCGGTGGACATTCTCGAAGGCGTGCTGCTGGCGGTCACGCAGCTCGAGGCGGGAGAGGCACGCGTCGAGAACCAGTACGTTCGCTCGGTGCGACGTGAAGGGAATACGGCCGCGCGCGAGCTGGTGAGCAAGGTGTTCAGGCTCGTCGATCGGAAGTGGCGTGGCATCGGGGAGATTCCGGCGAGCGGACTGGCGATTCGCGAGGAATACGCCGACTTCGACGCCGAGCTGCGGTTCGGCCTCCAGGACATTCATGCGAACGAGTCGCCCGACTGTCGGGCTGGGGACGTGCTGCGCGGGCAGCTCAAGCCGATCGACTGCCCGATGTTCGGCAATGTCTGCACGCCGATGCATCCGCTCGGCGCACCGATGGTGTCGTCCGAAGGCGCGTGCGCGGCGTACTTCACTGCCGGGCGGCTGCGCACGCCGGTGGCGGGAGGTGTCCAATGACGGCCAGCACGATGCAAGGCGCGGGCACCGCCTGCCCGACGCCCTCGGTGGAGCGCGAGCGCGTTTTGCTCGGACACGGCTCGGGGGGAAAGCTGAGCGCCGCGCTCATTCGCGATCACATCCTTCCGCATTTCACGAGCGACGTGCTGCGCGAGCTCGGCGACGCCGCTGTCGTACCGACAGCGGGAACGGAGCTGGCCATCTCCACCGACTCGTTCGTCGTCAACCCGCTCGAGTTTCCCGGTGGCGACATTGGCGTGCTCGCCGTGCATGGCACGATCAACGACCTGGCGATGATGGGCGCCGAGCCGCGCTATATCACCGTGAGCTTCATCATCGAGGAGGGACTCGAGCTCGCCACGCTCGACCGCATCGTCGCCTCGATGGCGCGGAGTGCGGCGCAGGCCGGTGTCGCGATCGTCGCCGGGGACACGAAAGTCGTCGAGCGCGGGAAGGCAGACGGCCTGTTCGTGACGACGACCGGCATCGGGATGTTCGACGGCGATTTCCGCGCTGGACCGACGCGCGCGCGCGCTGGCGACGTCGTCATCGTCTCGGGGCCGATCGGCACGCACGGGATGACGATCATGTCCACCCGCGAGGGTCTGGGCTTCGAGGCCGAGCTGGTGAGCGACACGGCCGCGCTGCACCCACTCGTCAGGCGGCTGCGGGAGGCGACCGACGGGCAGGTGCACGTGATGCGCGACCCAACTCGCGGAGGCGTGGCGAGCGCGCTCAACGAGATCGCCGCGGCCTCTCGCGTCGGGATCGAGCTCGACGAGGAATCGATCCCCGTCGACGGTCCGGTGTCAGCCGCCTGCGAGATCCTCGGCCTCGACCCGCTGTACGTCGCGAACGAGGGGATCTTCATCGCGATGGTCCCCGACGCGGTCGCCGACGCAGCCCTCGATGCCCTCCGCGGCCACTCGCTAGGCACCCGCGGCTGCCGCATCGGGCGCGTCAGTGGCGCCAACCCGGGAACGGTGTGGCTGCGAACGGCGATCGGCGGCTCGCGGGTGATCGATATGTTGCCCGGGGATCAGCTTCCGAGGATTTGCTGAGTTGAATGCGGAATCCGGAATGCTGAGTCGTTCAACACCCTCCGCATTCCGCATTCGAGTAGCCATGCTGACCAACTCTTGGAGACAACCACCATGCCCTTTCGCTCAGGCATCTACATCGTCGCGACCGACCGCTGGTACATCGAGCGCACCGTCTGGCTGATCGCGGGCGTCTACCTGCTTGCCGCCACCGCGCTGGCGCTGTGGGTCGATCCGCTGTGGGTGGCGGCAATCGTCGTCATGGCCCTCATCTCGATCAACGTCTCGCTCACCGGGTTCTGCGTCATCGGCAACATTCTCAAGCTGTTCGGCTTCAAGGGAAAGCTCGAGAGGCCCGGACCGACGCCGTACAACCTGTACTTCATGCAGACCGACCGCTGGTACCTCGAGCGGCGCATTTATGCGGCTGTCGGCACCAACCTCACCATTGCGTCGGTGCTCACGCTGGTGCACAGCATCTGGTGGCTGGCGTTCACCGGCT